>DATMXV010000179.1:0-17017 GCA_035561335.1 Desulfitobacteriaceae bacterium | reverse complement strand
AATGTAGGAATAATTGAATTTTTGTCGAATAAAGTCAATATACAAATAAAAAATTAAAAACAGAAAAGGAGACTGCCATTGCTTTCAGAAAGTACCGTTGGCCAAAGAATTGCTTATTATCGTAAGTTAAAAGGCCTAAAGCAAAAAGAACTGGCTGAGTTGGCCGGGATCCAAGAAAATTATCTCGATAGGATCGAAACAGGGGAAAAGACCGTAGGAATACTCAGACTAACGAGAATTGCTTGGGCATTGGATGTGTCGTTGAGGGAGTTACTGGGGCATGGGGAGTAAATAGGCAAGATTAATCTGTGGCAGAGTTATACCATGACAGAGCAAAAGGCGTTCAACTTGAAACAATTGACCGCCTCTGTACCTATCTCGATATAAGAGTAGGGGACTTGCTCTTCATTACTTCAAACTGATCGGCGTTAGTCTTATTTGTATATACACAATTTACATCCACTTTTTCGACTAAAATATATAATTAACATAACAAAAAAACATTCATGGACGTGGTTAATACTCATGTTTGGATATCAATTCTTGTTACATTTCTTTTCAATCTATATGTTAGACATGCCGACAGTAATACCTCGCCTCCACCATGTAAAACACGAATTTTGTTAAATTATAGAAGCCTTAATGTACATACTACTTGTACGAATTCAAGGCTTTTTTGCTTTTTTAAAAGTCCTTTCGCTCAAATCTAGTCAATAGTAGTTTAGGCCATGCGTGGTACTTTATTAATATAACTGATTAAGTGTTTCTTAGTATATGTGCGGTAATGGTAATAGCCCATTGGGTTCGTTCTATTGCGTATACGAACAGCGGAAAAGGATGGGAATAAAAAGAAGATGGCAGCCGGAAGCAGCGAAGACAGGTAAATACCATCTGTTTATTTGAAAATTAGACATAGTGATTGACAAAACAGCGCCAAGTAAGTATATTTATTAGTAATTTAAAATTTTAAAGGCGTTGACGGAGAGAGTACGTTTCAGCCGAACGTTTCAGCGAGCCGGGGATGGTGCAAGCCCGGTACCTGTAGTCTGAACCCGAAAATCCCTCTTGAGCTGCGGACCGAACGAGTGATCCAGTAGGCTTCGACGGTTTCCCCCGTCACAGGGAGCGCATATGATGGTATGCTGTAGTGTATTAATGGGTGGTATAGCGAATGTCTTTCAGGCTTTCGTCCCTTTGCGGGACGAAAGTTTTTTATTTTATTAATTTTAATGACTTAATAATATGAGGAGGAAAAAACATTGGCAACCAAAGATGTAGTAGAAATTCGTTGGCACGGCCGGGGCGGACAGGGAGCCAAGATGGCCTGCCTGCTGCTGGCGGATGTGGCTGGTTTAGAAGGAAAATTTGTTCAGGGATTCCCGGAGTATGGACCGGAACGTATGGGAGCCCCGATTACGGCTTATAACCGCATTAGTGAAAAACGGTGTACTATCCATTCCAATATTTACAATCCGGACTATGTGGTCGTGATAGATGAAAGTTTGCTGGACAGCGTCGACGTTACCGGAGGACTGAAAGAGGGCGGCGCGATAATCATAAACACTCCCAGTTCTCCCCAGGAGATGTATCCCAGGCTGCGGGGATGGGCCGGAAAAGTCTGTACCATAGATGCCCGCCGCATTTCGGAAGAGATTCTGGGCAGAAACTTCCCGAATACCCCTATGCTGGCCGCTGTGGTTAAGGTGAGCGGCGTTTTGGAAACCGAGTGTTTTTTAGCGGATATAGAAGAATCCTTTAAACATAAATTTGCTGCCAAGCCCCAGGTTATAGAGGGGAATATGGCAACACTGAAAAAATCCATGGAGGAGGTGCAGGTGGGATGATTTTTGCGAAGGATATCAACGAACGTACTCCCTGGCAGGATCTGACCCCCGGAGGGGAGATCTGCGAACCAGGAACCGCACGGGCTTTCAATACTGGTACCTGGCGGACCAACACGCCCGTTTTTCACGAGGAAGCATGTAAACACTGTATGCTTTGTGTTCCATTCTGCCCGGACATTTCTATTCCGGTGAAGGACGGGAAACGTCTGGACTTCAATTATATACACTGCAAAGGCTGCGGCATCTGTGAAAACGTTTGTCCCTTCAAGGCGATTACAATGGTGTCTGGAGGTGTGGCGCTATGAGCAGCTGCCTTTCCGGCAACGAAGCTGTAGCTTATGCGATCAAGCAGATAAACCCTGATGTCATGGGAGCGTTCCCGATCACTCCCTCTACAGAAATTCCTGAATACTTCGCCGATTATGTGGCCAATGGCGAGGTAAATACCGAATACGTAACTGTGGAGTCTGAGCACAGTTCAATGTCCGTGTGCATTGCGGCGCAAGCTGCAGGAGCCAGGTCCGTCAGTGCAACTTCATCTTGCGGACTGGCACTGATGTACGAGCTTTTGTATGTAGCTGCTTCCTGCCGTCTGCCTATCACTCTCGCCTGTGTCAACCGGACCCTTTCGGGGCCAATTAACATAAACAACGACTACTCCGACTCCATGGGGGCCCGTGATACCGGCTGGATCCAAATCTATGCCGAAAATAATCAGGAGGCTTACGATAATTTTCTCATGGCTATGCCTATTGGCGAGAGTCCGGGTGTACGCTTACCGGTTATGACCTGTATGGATGGCTTCATTACCAGTCATGCCATAGAGAATATAGAGCTCTTGGAGACGGATGCTGTGCGCAGGTTTATCGGGGATTACAGCCCTGAAAACTATCTGCTGAAAAAAGAAAATCCGCTGGCGGTGGGACCTTACGATGTGAGTGCCTATTACATGGAACACAAGGTCCAGGAGGCTGAAGCAATGAAGGCGGCCAAGGCCCGGATACTGGAGGTAGCCGCAGAGTTTGAAAAGATTTCCGGCCGGCGCTATGGCCTGTTTGAAAAATACAGGATGGAGGATGCGGAACTTGCTCTAGTTCTAATCGGATCCAGTGCCGGAACTGCCAAAGCGGCTATTGACAAGCTGCGGGAGCAAGGAGTCAAGGCAGGGCTTGTGAAAATCAGGGTATTCCGTCCTTTCCCGGGCGAGGAACTGGCCAGGGCTCTGGCTAACACCAGGGCTGTAGCCGTTATGGACAAGTCCGAGGGTTTTTCGGCAAACGGAGGTCCTTTATTTGCCGAGACCCGCAGTGCTTTGTATGATCTGAAAGCTCGCCCGTATCTAATTGATATTGTTTACGGTCTGGGCGGCCGTGACCTAAAAACCGCGGATGTTGAAAAAGTGTTCGGCCGTTTGGCGGATATTGCTTTGACCGGCGAGATCGGACCAGTATATACCCATATGGGACAGAGGTCAAAGGAGGAGATAGAATGAGAACGGTATATGACCTGAAACGGGAAGTAGAAAAGCCGGTACGTCTCACCGGGGGGCATCGACTCTGTGCCGGTTGTGGTGCAGGGGTCGTTGTGGCAGGGGTTCTGCGGGCCCTGGATAAAGAGGATAGGGCGGTAGTAGTTAATGCTACCAGTTGTCTGGAGGTCTCCACCTTTATGTATCCTTATACTGCCTATATGGACAGCTATATTCATTCTGCTTTTGAAAACTCCGCGGCTACCTGTTCCGGAGTGGAAGCAGCATATAACGCTTTGAAACGCCGGGGCAAGGTGGAAGGAACATTCAAGTTCATTACTTTTGCAGGTGACGGTGGCACCTATGATATAGGGTTTCAATCCCTGTCCGGCGCTATGGAACGCGGTCATGACATGGTCTACGTCTGCTATGACAACGAGGCTTACATGAATACCGGAATCCAGCGTTCATCTTCAACACCACATTTTACCCGTACGACTACTACACCTATAGGTTCTGTGCAACAGGGTAAGAAACAGAATAAAAAAGATCTGACTGAGATTTTGGTGGCTCATAATATCCCTTATGTTGCTCAGACCGCCCCCATAGGTAATTTCAGGGATCTGCACACAAAATCCTATAAAGCCATCTATACTGAGGGCCCTTGTTTTTTGAATATATTCTCCCCATGTCCCCGCGGCTGGGACTATCCTATGGAAAAGCTTACAGAGATCATTAAGCTGGCGGTGGATACCTGCGTCTGGCCCCTTTACGAAGTTGAGGAGGGAGTGTGGCGTCTGAGCTATACACCGAAGAAAAAGCTGCCCGTGGAAGACTTTCTTCGTCCACAGGGCAGGTTCCGCCATATGTTCCAGAAAGGCAATGAGTGGATGATTGAAGAAGCCCAGCAATATGTGAATCAAAAATGGGAACGCTTGCTGGAGCGCACCGGCGCTTAAACCTCTGCTGCAACCGGGAAAAGAACGAGAAAATATGGTATGATAAATGTCAACGAGGAGGTTTTGCCTGTGGAACAGACAATGTTTACTAATGAGGTTATTTTATCTTGGCTTCAGTATTTTTCCCTGAATGTTGAGATCAACCTGGCAAAACTAAAGATGCTCGACATTACAGGGAAGAATAAAAACTTGATTCCGACCGTTATGATTAACCGGGAAGTACTGGTCTTTACGGACGCCGGACATCCGGATATCTTCTACGACATGTGGAATTCGGAACTGGGGGATTGTGATATCTGGTACAATGAGGGGTCGGATCCATCCGGGGAGATCAAGCACGACAAGCTTTCAGATATGATCAACCGCGGGATCAATGCCTCTGCAGCTATGTTGATTCTGAATCCTAATGCTGCAACGAATTATCAGATAGGGATAGAAAACAGCCGTTTCTCCTGCGGCTCTGTCCGGTATGTGTGCCGGGAAGTCCGGGCTGTTATAATGAATAAGCTTAATCCGGGGTACCGGGATAATATATGTATAATTTCGGGTGAGAGCATCGTGGTGGAAGCCGCCATGATTGCGGCTGAAGGCAGTGTCATTGCTGTGGAATATGACTGCAGGGACCGGAAAACTATGAAAGAGAATGTTGAGAAATTTGGCCTGAACAATGTAACAATCGTTGAGTCTCTGGAAGATGGTATCCCGGATAAGCTGCCGGTGCCGGACGTAGCGTTTATAGTGGCTTCTTCGAGGATCGGTAACGAAATAAAGAGTCTGCTGGCTATCAATCCCGTGATGAATTTTGTGATCTACACGTTGGACTTTGAAATTCTAACGTCTCTTCCTGTTTTGTTTCGGGAAAATGGCTTGGAGCGCACGGAAGCAATCCATATACAGGTAACGCGAGTCAATAGCAAAAACATGACGGAACCATTTCCAGCTCCTTGGCTTATCTCTGCCAGAAGCATTAAAGAACAGTAAGAACGTTGCGGTCCGCAGAAGAGTATTCTTCGTAAAAGAAACACTTGAACAATGGATTAAAGATTTAGAAAGGCAATCGATTAAAAATTAATTAAAATTTAAAAAAATTTTTAACCTAGAGCGGAAACTCCATCCGCTCTTTATTTATTACTGAATAAAGGTTGAAGGTACCTTATGGCATAGCCCCTCCGGGCCGCAATGTTGTTTACTAACCAAGTATGCGATTGAAATAAAGGCATACCGAAATACCTTATTTATCTGCGGAAATCTTTAGATTTGTCCTTTTTCGCCATAATGTAGAAGGGTTAATACCCAGGACTTTGGCGACTTTTTCGACTGAACCTAATTTTTGCATGGCCATTTCGATCATTAACTTTTCCAGTTCCTTAGCAGCTTCTTTTAAGGGACCAATTGTATGGACCGAAATATAGTTTCCGCTTAAATTAGGAATATCCTTACGTAAAAAACCGCCTTTGATTATTGTATCAGGAGTCACTACGGTCTTGGGGTCCATGATAACAAACAAACGTTCAACGATGTTGCGCAATTCTCTGATATTTCCCGGCCAATTATATTTATGCAGAAGGCTGTATACTTCGGGGCTGAAAGTTATTTGTACTTTGAACTTCCGTTCATAATATTCCTTATAGTAATTTAATAAAACCGTAATGTCTTCCCGCCGGCCTCGTAAAGGAGGAATATTCAGGGGAATAATGTTCAGACGATAGTAAAGGTCTTCCCGAAACTGTTTTTGGTTGATAAGATTGACCAGGTCTTGATTAGTAGCAGCAATGATCCTTACATCAATTTTAAGGGGTTTTGCTCCGCCAAGACGCATTACTTCATTTTCCTGCAGTACCCTAAGCAACTTTCCTTGTAAGTTGAGGGGAAGGTCACCGATTTCATCTAAAAGGATTGTCCCGTTATTTGCTTTTTCGAAAATTCCGGGTTTCCCCTGGCGGAGCGCCCCGGTAAAAGACCCTGGTTCATAGCCAAATAATTCCGATTCCAGTAGATTATCCGGAATAGCCGAACAATTAATTTTAATAATATTTTCTTCACGTCGGGGACTGTTATAGTGAATTGTATTGGCCGCTAATTCCTTGCCAACACCTGTTTCTCCGGTTATCAAGACTGTGGAATCATACATTGCAATTCTGCAAATCAGATTCATTAGCTTCTGAAGTTCTGACGATTGGGCAACCAGCGTTTTCGGATATGTATTATGTTCTTCTATATTTAAAGAAGTATTCTGATTGAGCAATCAGGCGCCCACCCTTCCATATCTAATTTAAAAAGGATATTGCATAACAGCAAGATACAATTAAGTTTCTTAATAACTGATATGTCATAATCGGTTTTACAGAACTTTTTTTTTATAAAAATAAGGGCAAAAAGAAACAAAGAAAAGTAAATTTAAATGAAATTAGTCTGATTTATTTAATCAGTAAATTAAATTTTTATCTGCCGGAACGAAAACATATCTGAGAAGCTGTTAAAATATCAAATCATAGTTTGTATTTGCATTGCAGATTGCACAAATGCAAGAAAAATTAAAAATAAGACCAATAAAAGTCCTGATTGCAAAGGGTTTTTAACAGTTAAATGACAACATTTTAAAGCCTGGCATAGCTATTGCAATATTCAGAAAATTATAAATCTTATAATTATATTTGAGGGCAGGTGATTAGCAATAGTGTTGTTTTACGGGACTCTGTTGTTGTTAAGGGTAGATTATTAGTTTCTGGTAGTAAGGTCAATTTAAGAGGAGGTCGAAAAGCATGTCTTTAGTATGGCCGGCGCAAATCATCTCCCGTATTTTACGCAAGGAAGAAAACGTAGATTACATGTTTGGGGTTCATGGGGGCCATACCATGCCCTTTGATGACTGGTTTTGTATGGATGGAGGGAAATACATTCATATGCGTCATGAACAAGGCGGGGTATATGCCGCCGATGCCTATGCCCGGATTACGCGCAAGCCTTCCGTTGCTTTCGGTACTTCCGGACCGGGGGTGGCAAATATGACTGCCGCTATCGGCCAAGCCTATACAGTCAAAAGCCCTGTGGTATGTCTGCTTGGCCAACATCCCCTGTTAGGTGACGACCGTTGGACCCTTCAAGAAGGCTACGGTTCGGAAATGATGAGGAAGGTTACCAAAGCGTCTTATCGGGCAGTTAATTCCAGTATGATCGGCTACTACGTCAAAAAAGCTTTCCGGGTGGCCTCTGAGTATCCGCAGGGACCTGTGACAGTCGAAATTCCCTTGGATGTGTTAAACTGGAATCCTGTTAAACTTGAACAACAGGCCGGTTATACCCCTGATTGGCGGGACGGCCCTACGCCCATCCAGGGAGGGCAGCCGGATTTAGTGGAGAAGACAGTAAATATGCTGCTGGCCGCCGAAAGACCGGTAATCGTAGTCGGCGAGGGCATTCATTGGGCTGATGCTTCCGCTGAATTAAGAGAGTTTGTGGAACTAACCGGGATCCCGGTTCACACCAGGCGAATCGCCAGGGGAGCTGTCCCTGAGGATCATCCCCTGCACATCGAAGGTGGATATCGAGGCCGCTTCTTGAAGAACGCTGATCTCATCGTAGTTATTGGCTTGAGGATGGGATACCTGGAAGGTTATGGCGCCTGGAATAATACAGCTAAGTTTATTCAGATTAACGAAGCAGCCAGTGAAATTTGTATTGAGCGGAAAACTGAGCTTGAAATAATCGGAAACCCGAAAATGATCTTGAAACAAATGATTGATTGCGCCAGAAGCACCGGGAAACCTTATAACAAACGGGCTGGCTGGGTAAGCCAAATTAATGAAGGGCGTACCGAATGGCGGGAGAAACAGAGGAGAGAAGTAGAACCGACTATGTCTGAAATACCTGTCCATCCTTATGCCATCGGTCAGGTTCTGGCAAATTACCTGAACAATGTAGTCCCCGATGCCAGTGTAATTTTTGATTCCTATACGGGGACAAATTATATGACCGACAAAATCAATTCGCGCTTCTCCGGCAGGATCCTTGACTGTGCGGAATGGGGTGGCATCGGTCATGGAATACCCATGGCGATTGGGGCCCAATTGGCCCGGCCGGGTAAACCTGTCTTATCCTATATTGGTGATGGTGGAATGGGAGTCGCAGGCTTCGATATTGAAACCGCCGCCCGGTTTGACCTGCCGATAGTTTATGTGATGTACAACAATGGAGTATGGATTGCCGGAGAACAGAAATTTGCCTATGGTCCTAATTGGAAGGTCTTGGGCCCACAGAACCGCCACGGCCGTAATAATGATAAGGGAGAACGTTACAGGTACGACCGGGTATTTAAAGAATTTGGCTGCCATGTGGAGCACGTGTTACAAGCCGGTGACCTGACAGCAGCCCTCGAGCGCTCTTTTGCCTCGGGTAAGACTTCTGTAATCAACGTGGAAACCAGTCCTGATTTTTATGTTAAAATGTTTGAACGTCCCGATTGGGCTTGTATGTTCTGGCATATTCCCAAAGATCGTTTCAGTGGAAGCGGTTGGGATCAACTTAATAATACTTATAAAGGCTTTCATGGTACGGATATTCCAGAGACAGAAAAGGATTTTTAGGTCGACGCACCCTTTAGCCCTGCCTGAAGCGGGGCCTATTCTCTGGATACTACGGAGGTGAAAGTGTGGATATAAGAAAGATTGCAGTGCTTGGCGCCGGTTCGATGGGGACCGGGATTGTTCAGGTATGTGCCCAAGCCGGGTATGCAGTAACGATGATTGATATCTCCGAGGCTGCCCTGACCGGAGCTATAAACAATATCCGACAGCTTCTGGAGCGAGGGGTAAAAAAAGGCCGGCTCACTTCCGACGAAGCCGCAGCCATTATCGAACGAATAAAGTATACTTCAGACTTTTCTCAAGTTGCCAATGCTGATTTGGTAATAGAGGCTGTGCCTGAGGACTTGGACCTTAAGCAAGAGTTGTTTAAACGTTTAGACGCGAATTGTCCGGCGCATACCATTTTGGCAACTAATACTTCATCGCTGCCGGTTACTTCGATCGCGGCTGTAACATCGAGACCAGGTAAGGTCCTGGGAATGCATTTCATGAACCCTGTACCTTTAATGAAAGGAGTTGAATTGATTGGCGGGAGGTTGACATCCCCCCAAACAATGGCTATCAGTAAACAATTTATTGAGTCCCTGAATAAGATCTGGGTCGAAGCAGTCGATTATGCAGGATTTATTGCCAGCAGAGTATTGGATGTAATGTTGAATGAAGCAGTTTATTGTGTGATGGACGGTAATAAACCTGAGGAGATCGACAAGGCTATGAAAGTTTGTACCAATTTTCCCATGGGTCCTCTGGAAATTATTGATCTGGCGGGTGCTGATGTACTCCTTAACGTTATGGAGATCCTGGAAAAGGAATTTGGGGATAAATATCGTCCTGCTCCCCTGCTGCGGCAAATGGTCAGGGCGGGTCACTTAGGTCGTAAGACGAAACAAGGATTTTATAAATATTAAAAAATTTAGCGCTTTGTCCCAAGCATTATGAAATTCGATGGGGGCTTGTTTCCCCCATCGAATTAAAACAAAGAAAGTCTCTCCGGCCAAGTTATTTCCAAAAACCGGGATGTTTATTAATGGCCTGAATTTTATAAAAGGAGGGATAAAAATGTCGGTAGCTGTTGTCAGGTACAATCAAACATTAGCAGCTTTGCGTCAGGCGGTAGAGCTTTGCGACGGTTTTAGTGATCTGAAACCCGGAAGCAGGGTAGTATTAAAACCGAACATGGTTCTCGGCGGCAGAAAGTCCCAACGGCCCGATGGCATTGTTACTACTGTTAATTTGATAGAAGAGGTAGTAACCCTTCTGAGAGAGTTTAATTGTGACGATATAACTATCGCTGACGGCGGGGTGATCCACCCGGAGATCAATCTTAATACTCCCCGAGCTTTTGAATGGTCGGGGCTTGCGGACCTGGCCAAGCGCTTAGATTTACCGATAGTTGATCTTAACGAAGGGCCTTTTGTCAGCTTTGACTTTGAAGGAGTGAAAATTGAAATAGCCAAGATTGTCTTAGAAGCGGATTTTGTAATAAATTTACCTGTATTGAAAACCCATCAACTGACAAAGGTTTCGCTTGGCTTGAAAAACCTTAAAGGGGTTTTGCATGAAGAATCGAAAAAAAAATTTCATCGCTATGGACTTGAACATTTTATCGCCATGCTTGGGACAAAAATACCTGCGCATTTGACTATCATTGACGGGACCTATGCCACGCAGAAAGGTCCGGTGGGTAATGATATCCATCGTATGGATTTGCTCATTGCCGGTAAAAACATTCTTGAGGCAGACATTGTCGGGGCCAATATCCTGGGTATTGACCCGTCAACGGTAGGACATATAGTTGAATATGCCCAAATGACTAATCAAAAAATTGACTTAGACAAAATCAGGATTCAGGGAGAAAAACTAACAGCTGTCCAAAAAAAGCTGGAATGGGAAAGTGCCTGGCCGCAAGATTTGATGCAGCTTTATGGTATAAGCGGGGTCCATATGGAAACCCCGGGTTATTCCAATTGTTCCGGCTGCGGAATGGGAATTTTCGTGGCTTTGAATAACTTCTTCCGGGAAAACACAGGGGCCCGGTTTGAGGATGTAGAGATCTGCGCCGGTCTGGAACCGGTGGCGTCCCCTGAGGCCAAAAAGGTATTTTGTTTAGGCAAATGCGCTTGTCAAACTAATAAAGCCCATCCAAACGCTGTAAAAATCGGCGGTTGCCCGCCATCGGTTAAAAGAACTTATGATATCCTCAAGAAGAATCTTCTGCCATGAGTACTAAAAAAGTAGGCTTGTAGTTAAAGGGTTAAGAGGAAAATGGAGGGATGATCAATGGAACGAGAAGTAGTTATCGTGAGCGCAGTACGTACCCCCTTTGGAAAATTTGGCGGTTCCCTTAAGGATTTTGATTGTTATGATCTCGGGGCCTTGGTAATGCGTAAGGCTCTTGATCAGGTAAATATCCCCGGAAATATGGTTGAGGAAGTTTATTGGGGTGCAGGTGATACCTCGTCTTGTAAAGATGTGTATACGCCAATTGTAGCCCGCCAATCGTTACTTAAAGCGGGATTACCGCCGGAAACCACTTCATGTACGCTTGACAAAGCCTGTGTTTCCGGAATGTCTGCAGTTCAATTGGGTTTTAAGGCGATTAAATATGGTGAGATCAATGTAGCTTTAGGTGGGGGAATGACTAGTTTCAGCCGGGAGCCTTTGATTAGCCGCAATCACCGTTGGCAGGGCTTCCGGCTTGGCGACGTTGTTATGGAGGACCCTTTATTCCAGTTGGGCTATAAAGATTATAACCCAGTGGCCGTAGATGCCGGAGAAGTAGCAGTTGAGCATGGGGTTACCCGGGAATGCCAGGATGAATGGGCTTTGCGCAGTCACAGGTTCTATGGTACGGCCATAAACAATCATCGGTTCAGCGAGGAAATTTTACCTTTAGAGATAATTGAAGGACCTTCTAAACGTCTCCTGACAATAGATGAACAGTATAGACCGGATGTCACCTTAGAGAAGCTTGCCAAACTGCCGTGCATTTATGGCAGCCCGACAGTTACGGCGGGCAATTCGCCGGGACTCAATGATGGGGCGGCAGCTATCGTCATTATGAATAAGGACCAGGCCCAGGCGCTTGGTTTAACACCGCTGGCCACTATTGTAAGTATGGTTAACACTGCCTTGGCTCCGCGCTTAATTGCAGAGGTTCCCGCGTATGCAATCAAAAAGGCCTTATCACAAACGAACTTGAGCCTTGAACAAATGGACTTAATTGAAATTAATGAGGCCTTCGCAGCAGTCCCGCTGGTAAGTACAAAAATCCTGGCGGAGGGAGACCCGGTAAAAACGAAGGCATTAAGAAATAAACTGAATATTAATGGCGGGGCTATTGCTATCGGTCATGCCAACACCGCTACCGGGGCCAGAATTTTAATGACTTTGGCATATGAACTGAGGCGGCGCGGCGGGGGCTACGGAATTGCCGCTATTTGCGGGGGCCTGGCCCAAGGAGATGCTGCCATTATCAAAGTTGAGTGAGGAAAATAGGAATGAGTTAAACAGAAATAGAGTAGAGTATAATATTTGGGACAAAAATTAAAAAAGTATAAACCGGTTAGGAGTGGTAGAAGGTGGATTATAAAAATATTATTTTAACTAAAGAAAATGAAATCGGAATTCTTCAGATAAATAGATTTTCCAAGCTTAACGCCTTGAATCTGCCGTTATTTGAGGAACTGAATTTGGCGTTGGATGACCTGACTAAGGATATTGATATAAAAGCGGTTATTCTCTATGGCAATGACAAAATATTTGGGGCGGGAAGTGATCTCAATATGATACGAAATGCCGCCCCGACGTCTGTCGAAGCTAATTTATTCTTCGGAAACAGGGCAAATCCGGTTTACGACAAACTATACCAATTAGATAAACCGGTAATAGCCGCTATAAGCGGTTTGGCGATGGGTGGTGTTTTCGAACTGGCCTTAGCCTGCGATCTGCGCATTGCCAGCGAAACTGCTACTTTTGGGCTCCCGGAGATCAAATTAGGACTTATCCCCGGAGGTGGAGGAACTCAACGTTTACCAAGGATTGTGGGCTTAACGAAGGCCGCAGAAATACTATTTACAGGTGAAACTTTTGATGCCCGTGAGGCCTATCGCATTGGTTTATTGAATAAAGTAGTGGCCCCTGAGATGTTATTGGACGAAGCTGTAGCCCTGGCTAAAAAGCTGGCCGCAAAACCTCGTTTTGCTTTAAAAATGCTTAAATCGGCAATGAATACCGGTTTTGAACTTCCTTTAAATATGGCTTTGGAGTATGAACGCCGCTGCTTCGAAATGTTGTTTTCCACTGATGATGCTCATGAAGGCATCAATTCCTTTTTGGAAAAACGTAAACCTCAGTTTTTGGGGAAATAAGTGATCCAGGAGTAAAAAATAAGGGGTGAAAAGCTTGGAGAAATTGCTGAAGCAGTTTGATTTATCCTACGCTTCCCCTGTCAAAAATCCTTATATCCAGAAATGGCGGGAACAAGGAGGGGGCGTTTTTGGCTACCTGTGTAATGTACCTAAGGAAATTATTTTTGCTGCAGGTTTATTTCCTGTTCGCTTACTGGGAACTACCGAAACGTTGCTTGAAGCCGACGTTTACTTTCCCGCAATATTTTGTCACTACTCCCGCAGTCTGGTAGAAGTATGGATAAAAGGCGAACACCAGTTGCTGCTAGGAGTAGCTTCTATAAATATGTGTGATACCATTGTTCACGTTTCCAACGCCCTGCAATCATCTTTGAAAGAAAAACCCCTTTATTTTATAAACAGGCCTCACGATTCAGAGGCCAAAGGAGCTCATGCTTTTTTCGGGCATGAATTAAGTAAGTTTAAAAAATATCTGGAGGGACTGATTGGCGGCGAAATAACGTCTGAAGCATTACGGCGCTCAATTCAGGTTTACAACAAAAATAGAATAATGCTTAAAGAAATATATAACTTGAGAGGAAAACCGGAATTTCCGCTTTTAACCGGCGCAGCCGTAAATACCCTGGCTCTTATCAGCCAAGTAATTCCTCCGGAGGTTAATTCGCAATTATTGTCTCGGATCATAGAATTAACACGTAAACAGGCTAAGCCAATTGTCCATAAAGGACCGCGCATTCATGTGTCAGGGAGTATCCTGCAAGATTTGTCTTTTTTTAGTCTGGTCGAACAATGCGGAGGAATCGTTGTTTCCGACGACCTTTGCTCGGGCAGCAGACACTTTTCTGAACTTGTTCCGGAGACCGGGGATCCGCTGGAGGAATTAACTGATTTCTATTTAAAAAAAATATCCTGTCCAGTTATACATGAAAAGGGTATTGAAGAGCGGCGTCTGGCTGAGATTCTTAGTATAGTTCAGGAATACAGGGCTGATGGGGTAATTTTTTGTATCCCGAAATATTGTGACTCGCATCAGTTGGATCTGCCTTACCTTAAAGAATCTCTTCAGGAGTTTGGGATTCCCGTGCTGACACTGGAGGTGGACAGACTAACCGCTTCGGAACAGATTCGTGCGCGAATATCAGCTTTTTTTGAAATACTGGAACAAAGCAAGAGGGCTTAATCTAAGGAGGAAATAAGATGGTTGTTAATACAGAAAAAGCTGTTCGTTCCTTAAAAATCACGCAGGAAATTTACCCTCTTGTCAAAAATCACTACCTGAATTCCCAGAAAGATAAAAATGAGGGAAAGGTGATTGTTTGGGCAGGAGTCGGTGATCCCCGGGAACTGTTCATAGCGATGGATTTAACGCCAATTTATCCCGAAAACTTTAGTGCTGCCTGCGGGGCAAAACAAATTTCCGCGAAAGCTTGTGCGGAAGCGGAAGTAGTTGGCTATTCCCGGGATATTTGTTCATATTTCCGCAATACCTATGGATTTATGGTCAGTGGAGAAAACCTTCAGGAACCGCCGGGCGGAGGAATGGCTCAGCCGGATTTACTGATCCTGGCAGTTAACTCTTGTCATACCCGTCCCAAATGGTGGAGAATTATGGAAAAACACTATAAAGTACCGACTTTTATTTTCGAGGCCCCTACAATACCCTCAAATATGAGACGTGAGCGGATAGATTCCCATTACATTGACTTTGTTGTAGGGCAAATTAAAGATTTGGTAGCTTTTGTAGAGTTACACACTGGCAGGAAGCTCAATCTGAATAAATTAAAGGAAGCGGTATATTGGGGAGACAAGGCCTCGGCGTTAATCGATCAAATTTATGAGCTGCGCAAGCAGGTTCCCTGCCCTGTAGGCGCTGAAGACATGGTGACAGCACTATTTCCTATTATTGTGTTACGCGGCACAAAAACTGCTGCCGACTTCTATAAGAAGATGCTTCTCGAAGTGAAAGAACGGGTATCTAAGGGGCAGGGAGTATTATCTGAGGAAAAACATCGTTTATATATAGATAATATTCCTCCCTGGTATACTAAAGGCCTTTATAATTATTTCCACCGCTTTGGCGGGGTCTCGGTAGCGGAATCCTATACCACTAATTTTTGCTGGCAGGCACGTATGGATCCGGAAAAGCCCTTTGAAAGCTTGGCCTATAGCACAATTGCTAACTGGTTAAACATTTCCTATGCGGAAAAAGGTGAGGTTTTGCTGCGTACAGCGAGAGAATATCAAATACAGGGTGCAATTTTTTTAGTAAACAAGGGCTGTAAAGTCTATACTGGTTCAAATGCTTACCTGGTTAATCTTTTGAGTAAGGAATTAGGAATTCCCAGTCTTGTTTTAGAAGCGGACCAAACCGATCCGCGAGACTACAATGATGTCCGGGTAAAACTTCAGATAGACTCTTTTATGGAAATGTTAAATTAAAATATCGGGATATGCAAATCTAAACAAGAATTGGTAAGTATTAGACATGATTTTGCCACTTTTAGACAATAAATATAGACATTTATCCTTTAATACTGATAAATTATAAGATAGTATCATATTTTCGCTTCGGTCTGTTAAAGGGCCGAATTTTTTGAGGATAAAAATAAAACCGCCTGATACAAGGGTAGACCCCTGCGCCGCTGACACGGCACCATCAGAAGGATGAAAATTAAACGGAGGGAGATTCAAGTGTAAAGAGAACCGTTTTCGCGGAGGAGCGTAAGCGAACGAAACGGAGCAGCGTTAAGAAGAGCCATTGGTTTACATTCAGACTAACCCAGAGGTTTGGCATTTTAGCTGCATAGTGGAGTGAGTAGCTCCGCAGCGATGGCGAACGTGCACTTGATCTCCCGGAGTTGTACCCATACGAAGAAATTTATGCAATTTATTTTCAGAGTAAACCCTCACGCCGCTGACGCGACACCATCAAAAGGATGAAAATTAAACGGAGGGAGATTCAAGTGTAAAGAGAACCGTTTGGCGGAGGAGCGTTAAGCGAACGAAATGGAGCAGCGTTAAGAAGTACCATGGTTTACATGCAGACTAACCCAGAGGTTTGGTACTTTAGCTGTGCAGTGGAGTGAGTAGCTCTGGAGCACCGGTGAACGTACATTTGAATCTCCCGGAGCAGGATATTTTTTCAGAGTATAAAAACCGGGGAATTAATCTTAATTGCCATTATGTTCAATTATATAGAATTTAAAGGGAAGGAAGGAATATAAAGAATTACATAGAATTATTTAACTGAAAAAGGCAAAACTTAGCGAAAGGTAGAGGCGCAAATCTAGATAAGAAAATGTAACTTCTAAACAAGAAAATGTAATATTTTTATTTAGATCTGGTGGCAGGAGGGGTTCAAATGAAAAGAGTAAGGAAGGTACCCTTTTGGATACGATGACTCTCTTATCCCTGTTAATGGTTTCGTTTCCTGAAGCGGTCCTGGTGGCTGCCCTGGGATTCCTGCTGGTGGGACTCAGACCCTGGTGGCGCGACTTAATTATCATTGGGACCTTACAGGCGGGTTTTGCTTGTATCATCCGGCTATTGCCGGTACCTTTCGGGCTCCACACAATATTTGAAATATTTTTATTTATTCTGAATATTCGCTTGGTTACCCGCCTGCCATTCAGGATAGTTATACTTGCATCTTTATTTGGCCTGATTTTTTACGGCTCAGTAGAAATGGTAGCGATACAGTTCATGTTGCAGACCCAAAATTTTTCGCTGACCGATGTATGGAATAATAACTTTATAAGAATTATTTATTTCCTTCCTCAGGCCCTGGTTATGC
>DATMXV010000178.1:0-5216 GCA_035561335.1 Desulfitobacteriaceae bacterium | reverse complement strand
CAGATTCTAAATCTATTCAGAAGGAGGTGCCCGCCTTGAGGCGGGATAATATGGAATCAACAATTCGAAATTTAGCCTTAGCTCCTCAGGGACAACTTAAAATAGACTGGGTTAATACTCATATGCCTGTGCTGAATTATTTGCGCCAAGAATTTGAACAAGATCAACCCTTTGCCGGGAAGAAGGTAGTTGTTTGTTTGCATCTGGAAGCAAAAACAGCCTATCTGGCAAAAGTAATTCAGGCAGGCGGGGCGCAGGTAGCGGTTGTTGCCAGCAACCCGCTCTCAACTCAGGATGATGTGGTTGCCGCTTTGGTTCAGGGGGGAATCAGGGCTCATGCCTGGTATGGCGCAACCGCTGAGGAATACAGGACTCATCTTCACCTTGCTTTAGATTTTAAACCTGATTATCTTATTGATGATGGAGGCGATCTGGTATCGACAATCCATCAAGAAAGACGGGAATTGCTTTCTCAGGTTAAGGGCGGGGCGGAAGAGACGACAACAGGAATTTTACGGTTAAGATCAATGGAGAAAAATGGCGATCTTTGTTTTCCCATGATTGCCGTTAATGATGCGGACTGCAAATATCTCTTCGATAACCGCTACGGAACCGGACAATCTGTCTGGGATAGTATCATGCGGACGACAAATTTAGTTGTTGCCGGTAAGACTGCCGTTATAGCAGGTTATGGCTGGTGCGGCAAGGGAGTAGCTTTAAGAGCCAAAGGACTTGGCGCCCGGGTCATTGTTTGTGAAGTAGATCCTATAAAAGCTAATGAAGCCTGGATGGATGGGTTTGAGGTTATGTCTATGCTTGAGGCATCAGAATTCGGTGATATTTTTATTACTGTTACGGGAAATAAAGATGTCATCACCCGTGAACATTTTCCGCTGCTGAAATCCGGAGCAATTTTATGTAATGCCGGGCATTTCGATGTTGAAGTAAACGGAGTGGAATTAGCAGCAATGGCAGGCTCCAGGCGGAATGTCCGGCCGAATATTGAAGAGTTCACTTTACCCGGTGATAAAAGAATCTATCTTCTGGCTGAAGGAAGGCTGGTTAATTTGGCGGCCGGTGATGGTCATCCTGCAGAAGTTATGGATATGACGTTTGCTTTACAGGCCCTTTCCTTGCGATATCTGGCTGAAAATGCCGGAAAACTTAAACCGGGTGTTTTTAGTGTTCCCACAGAAATTGACAAGCGGGTCGCTTTGCTGAGATTAAAGTCGTTGAATCTTAATATAGATAGTTTAAGTCCGGAGCAAGAAAAATATTTGGCATCCTGGAGCCATTGAGCAAATTCAGTAAAAGTCTTAAAATGAAAATTTCTGGATATACTAACTAAAAAAGAAGGGTATCCAGAAAGGATGACTGAAATGCGCTGGCTGTGGCGGCTAATGATTCTCTTTATTTTTATCAGCTTGTTTAAACTGGTTACAGTTTCCCAACCTCAGGCCTTTATTAGCTGGCCTGAAAAGCAAGTCTGGACAAGCAAAATTGTTTGGCAAATTCAACAATGGCAGCACCGGGCCCAAGACCTTCCGGCAAGTGTTCAATTTGAAATTAAACGTTTATGGAATAACCTGCAGCCCTTGGACGGGGGAAAACCGGTTTAATTTAATTTTTTTATTTACAGTAAACTTATTTCCTAATATTATTGGAGTAGACCCCCATGCCGCTGACGCGGTACCATCAGATGATGAAAATTAAATGGAGGGAGATCCAAGTATAAAGAGAACCGTTTTCGCGGAGGAGCGTTAAGCGAACGAAACGGAGCAGCGTTAAGAAGTGCCATTTGACTTGTCCATGACTAAAACACGGATGTTTTGATTAGACACCGCCACGGATGGCGATAGTGTCGTGATGGACTGATGCAGCTTTTGCCATGGCTAAGACAAGGATGTCTTGATTAGCCACTGCCATGGACGGTAAAGTGGCGTGACGGCAAAAAAGCTGCGTTACATTCAGACTAACCCGGAGGTTTGGCACTTTAGCTGTGTAGTTGAGTGAGCAGCTCTGGAGCACGGTGAACGTACATTTGAATCTCCCGGAGTAGGATATCTTATGTAATAATTTATTTTCAGATTAGAAATAAATTTATTGGAGGGCGGTTGATGATAAACATAACAGAAATCGCAGCTAAAAAAGTTAAAGAGGTATTGGCTGACCGCAATCAGGAAAGGGCTTTTCTCCGTCTTTATGTTTCAGGTTTTGGTTGCGGCGGGCCGAATTTCGGGATGACTCTGGATGAGTCTATAACAGAAGATGATATTGTTGATCAAGACTTTGGTGTTACTATGGTGACAGAAAAAAATATTTACTCTTACTTGGAAGGAGCAACAGTTGATTATATTGAATCCGAGGATGGTTCAGGGTTCGAAATAAGAACCCCGCAATCCGGAGGAAGCTGTGGCCCAGGTTGTGGAGAAAGTTGCGGACATTAAGTCTGATTAGTTTTTGGCGCTCACTTTGCCTCAAGGTAAATGAGCGCCCAATATTTTAATCATTCTTTCATTAGAAAAGTAATTATTTGGCGATTAACAGTAAAGGGGAAGAACTTTGCGACTGTCAAGCTATTTATGGTCAGGACTTATTATTCTCGCAGGCTTATTCTGTATCTTATATCTGGGAAATGTAATTTTTCCGGGAAAAATTAACCCGGCGGCCTTGAGGTACTTTACCATTGAACAGATTCAAACTGCCCGGGCCTATAACTTTGTCCCAAGGTTATTATCCATAATAAGTTTTGTTATCCAGGCAGTAGCTTTGATCTGGTTTGTCTCCAGCAGTAAAGGTACGGCATTAGCACGCTGGTTAGGAGAAAGAAGCGGAGGGAATTTCTGGGCCGGTGTTTTAATGTACTTTATGCTGCTCTGGCTGTTTTTACATTTGTTAAAATTGCCTTTTAATTTATATATTAATTACTCCTGGCAACATATCTGGGGATTTTCTACCCAATCACTAGGTTCATGGTGGCAGGATTATCTGAAAAGTGCCGCAATAGAATTATTTTTATCAGCCTCCGGGGTATTGCTGTTTTTTTATCTTCTTACCCATTGGCCTAAATTCTGGTGGGTAATCGGCGGTGTCTTTTTGGCCTTTTGGCTTGTGCTTCAGAATTTGCTTTGGCCGGTTATAATAGCGCCCTTATTTAATAGTTTTGTACCGGTAAAAGATCCTGCTGTAATTGAGATCGTTACAGGTTTAGCAAATAAGGCGGGAATCCAAGTTAAAGAAGTCCTGGTCATGGATGCCAGTCAACGTACTACAATGGTAAATGCCTATTTTACAGGGTTAGGGAAAACCAAGCAAATAGTTATATATGATAATCTTTTGCACAATTATCCTCTGGATAAGTTAAGCGCTATCCTGGCTCACGAAATAGGTCACTGGCAGAAGGGACATATTATTAAAGGACTAGCTCTGGGGATAATTGGAAATTTCCTGCTGTGGGGGCTTCTGGTCTTCTTTCTGCGCGTGTTCAAGCAGCCGGACGGATCATACCTTTTACAGGCATGGGCCGGGTTGCAGCTTTTTATGATGCTTATACTATTTATTATAAATCCCTTACAAAGTTATCTCTCACGGGAAATGGAAAAACAGGCGGATCTTTTTGCTTTGGAGTTAACCGGTGATTCGAAGGCGGCAGTTTCAATGCAAATTGACCTGACATTAAAAAACAAGGCTGATATTTCGCCTCCGGGTTTCATCGTTTGGTTCCAATATACTCATCCGCCTGTTTTAAACAGGATTGAGATATTAGGTGGTTAAAAAATTATTTTTTATTGGCATAAGCGATTAAATCTTCGGCCATAGAGTCTATTTCCTCTACCGAGGCATTGATTTCTTCTGTACTGGCAGCTTGGGATTGGGTTAGACTATTCATATTTTCGATATTTTGGAGAATTTCTTTAACAATATCACTCATTTCCAAAAGGCTCTTTTCAATATTGCCAACCGCATCGGCACTATTTACAGCCAGTTTCCGGACTTCTTCCGAAACAACCGCAAAACCTTTTCCTTGTTCGCCGGCCCGGGCAGCTTCAATTGCTGCATTTAAGCCCAGTAAATTGGTTTGATTGGCAATTTCCCTGATAAGGTCCGTGATCTTTTTTGTCTCATCAGCTACTTTATGCGCCCTTTGCGCGGCTACGGTAGATTTGTCCTGAGCAATGCTCAACTCCTGGGCCTGGCTTGTTACTGAATTAATCCCAATAACCATCTGATGAATAGCTTCAGTCAGCGTCTGCATCCTGAAGGAGATCTCCTTTTCCAGTTCTTCCTTGTTTTTATCAATAGTGATATCCCGGATTGTGCCTGCTACCCGCAGCGGGACCCCTTTATTATCACGGAGTGTTTCTCCTGAAGCATGAAACCATCTATATTCCCCGTTTTTGAGACGAAGGCGGTAATCGAGTATATAAGGAGTTCTCCCGGAATAATCATTAAGATGTTTGGCAAAGGCATCCAAAGACTGGTCTTTATCCTCCGGATGCAGACTGTTTACCCAACTGTTCATAACATTCGGAAAGTCTCTTTCATCACTATAACCAAGAAGTTTTCGGAACTGCGGCGACCACCAAAATTCATTTTGGGGATTAACAGGATCACCGGCAATAACACTCATATCCCAAGGGCCTTCTGTCAGGGCAAGATTTATCAACTCAAAACGGTCTAATAAAAACCGAAGCTCTTGTTCTTCGAGTTTCTTTTTATGTATATCGTATAAGGCGCCGGCAACTCTTAAGGGTATTCCTTTACTGTCCCTGATAGTAGTACCGGTTGCCCTGAACCATTTGTATTCACCTGTTTTCAATTGGAGCTGGTATTCTAAGTCATAAGGTGTCCGTCCGGAATGATCCAACATATGATCAGCAAAGGCTTTTAAGACCCAGTCTTTATCATTGGGGTGAAGCCTTGAGGCCCAGCTGTCCAGAACATCCGGAAAATCATTTCTGTCATGAAAACCTAGCATGTGCCGGAATTCATCAGACCAGACAAACGCATTGTTGGGATTAACAGGATCGCCGGCAACAACTGTCATATCCCATAAACCAACATTGATCGCTTCGGTTACCAAGTTAAAGCGTATTAATAAATCTTCCGAAGATTTTTTTACTTGTTCCAAAGCAGTATTGAGATTTTGCGTAACTTCATTGTAAAGCGGTGAATCTTGAATTGGTTTAAACTTGGCATTGGGATCATTGTTTCTT
>DATMXV010000177.1:0-3612 GCA_035561335.1 Desulfitobacteriaceae bacterium | reverse complement strand
ATCTATGGAAGATCATAGGAGTCTGTTTACTGGTTAGTGGAGTTATAATTACAACAATAAGTAATCTAATTAGATTCAGAAAATCAAATGAGTATCATAACCGGCTGTTATAATATATTTCAGACGTGTTTTTAAGTTGGGGAGGAATTCTTAAGAGTTATGAGAAAACATTATGAGATTGTTCTCTTTGATTTGGACGGTACCCTGACCGACCCCAAGCTTGGAATAGTAAATTCAATCCGGCATTCTTTGAAATATTTTGGGATCATAGAAAATGATAAAGACAGTTTGCTGAAATTTATCGGACCGCCGCTGCTGGAATCCTATATGGGATATTATTGTTTTAATGAGGATGAGGCCCGGCTGGCGGTTGCCAAGTACAGGGAATATTTTTCGGAAAAAGGGATCTTTGAAAATCAGGTTTATTTGGCTGTTCCGGAATTGCTGGCAGAATTATCTGCGAGCGGGAAAAAATTGCTGCTTGCTACTTCAAAACCGCTGGTTTTTGCCCGCAGGATCCTGGATTATTTTCAATTAAGCAAGTATTTCCAATTCACTGCCGGAAGTAATTTGGATGGGACCCGGACGAAAAAGAGCGAGGTCATCTCTTATGCCTTAAAAGAATCCAAGCTGGAAGCAGGTTCAAATGCAGTGATGATCGGGGATCGGAAATATGATATTATCGGGGCGAAGGAAACAGGAATTGATTCGATCGGAGTCCTCTATGGTTATGGTTCCCGGCTGGAAATGGAAAACGAAGGTCCAACCCATATTGCCGCTACGGTAGGCGGTTTAAGAAAAATCCTTCTCTAACCGGGGATAATTCTTTAATAGCGGCAGGATTAGTGTTTCGGGAAAGGGGAGAGGAAGAGATTATGAGGTATAAAGGCGTTATTTTTGATTTGGATGGGACTTTGGTAAATTCGCTGGAAGATATAGCTGATTCCATGAACCTTGTTCTCCAGAGACACGGTTTTCCGCTTCATGATCTTCCGGCCTACAGGCGTTTTATTGGTAACGGCATGACCAATCTTATGCATGAAGCATTACCGGAAGCGTCAAGAAAGGAAAAGTTGATCCTTAAATGCTATAATTCGATGCTGGAGGGCTACCGCAGCAACTGTCTTAATAAAACAAGACCTTATGATGGAATTAGCGAGCTGTTGAATGAACTTACTGATCGTAAGCTGAAAATCGCTGTATTTTCTAATAAAATTGAGGAACTTACCCGGAAAGTTGTCTCAGGCTTGCTGCCAAATTGGAATTTCGAAACAGTAATCGGTTTTAGTCCGAAAATACCAAGAAAGCCTGATCCTTTCGGGGCTTTGCTGATAAGCCGGAAAATCGGGATCAGTCCGGAAAACTTGATTTATGTAGGTGATACTGATGTCGATATGCTGACAGCAAATAAGGCCGGGATGTTTGCGGTCGGGGCGGCCTGGGGGTTCCGGACAAGTGAGGAATTAATTTCCAGCGGGGCCAAGTATTTGTTGAACCATCCTTTGGATTTGCTTAAGATCTTAAATAATCCTTTTTAAATGTTAGATAATATTCCGATGTTCCGACGCTGAATAAGCGTCTTTTTTATCCTGGTAAGCAGGAGGTGCGGGAGGATTTTAGCAATAAGAAAAAGAATTTCTTTGCGGAGATGAAAAATAGGAGATGAATTCATGATTGCACAACTCTGGGACCTGCTGCTTGCTTTTACCAGGGCCAGTAACTTCGGCTTTGGCGGGGGACCGGCGGTTATTCCTCTCATAAAAGCAGAAGCTGTCGAGAGGTATCATTGGCTGACTGACGCCCAGTTTACCGATGCGCTTGCTGTCGGGAATGTTTTGCCCGGGCCGATTGCCACAAAACTGGCCGGTTATATAGGTTATCAAACAGCCGGATGGTTAGGGGCTTTAGCAGCCCTGATTGGTACAGTCCTGCCCACAGTTTTAGCGGTAATTTTACTGACTTCTTTTTTAATTAAATATTCAGATTCGGAGATTTTAAAAGGAATGCTCAAGGGGGTCCGGCCGGTTGTGGTAGTCTTAATTGCCCAGACTGCCTTTGATATGGGCAAAGGGTCTTTTCCCAACCTGACTACCTGGGGGATTGCCCTGGTTACCCTGGTTGCGCTTAATTGGTTAAAGCTGCATCCTGCTTTGCTTATAGTATTGTCGATGGTATTTGGCCTCCTGGTTTTTCGCTGAACAGCTTGGAATTATTCAAAGTGAAAATTTTTTTTCCAATCCAAAAAAGATATGGGGTTGATAAGCTTGTTAAGAAAATTATGGGATGTATTTATTGCCTTTGCCCGGGCTTCAAACCTCGGTTTTGGCGGGGGGCCTGCAGTTGTGCCGCTTATTAAAACTGAAGCAGTGGACCGCTATCACTGGATGGATGAACAGGAGTTTGCTGACGCCCTGGCGATCAGCAACGCCTTGCCCGGGCCGATTGCCACAAAAATGGCAGCTTATATCGGCTACAGGCAAGCAGGGTGGCCGGGTGTTATTGTTTCCCTGATCGGAACAGTCGCTCCAACTTTAATCATTGTTATCTTGTTAAGTACTATTATAATGAAGTACTCAGACTCCCCTGAACTCAAAGCTATGCTGGAAGCTGTCCGCCCCGTGGTAGTAGTTCTCATCGCGCAAACCGCATACGAACTGGGCAAGAAATCCTTTCCGGCCGTAAGTTCCTGGGCAATCGCTGTCGTAACTGCGGCAGTAGTGTATTTTACCGGGATTCACCCTGTTTTTATGATTGTGGCTTCCATGTTGTTTGGCTGGCTGGTGTATGGCGGCCGTTTAAAGCTATAATTACTCGACAAAAAATATAATTATTCGATAAAGGAATTCTGAAATTTTTGTCAAAATAATAAATACTTAGGCATTAATAATACATAATTTAGGATTATTCAGAGGAAGCAATATTAATTGAATGGAGGAGAGGAAATTATGGAGTGATATTTGACGGTATTAAGGAAATATGTGGTATTTGAAGGCAGGGCAAGGCGAAAAGAATATTGGATGTTTGTTTTATTTAATCTGATTTTTATGACAGCGGCGTATCTTCTGGATAGTATTTTGAGCGGGAATATGGGTTATGGTCTTATCTATACGATCTATTCTTTAGCCGTTTTATTGCCGGGTCTTGCAGTATCGGTCAGGAGGCTGCATGATATCGGAAAAAGCGGCTGGTTTATATTAATCAGTTTAATTCCGATAATTGGGTGCATCTGGTTATTAATACTTATGTGCCAGGATGGGAATGCCGGTGATAATAAGTATGGACCGGACCCGAAGAGTGTATCCTTGGAAAACCAAGGTATATCAATGTAAGATTTAAACTTAAATATAAACTGTGCCTTTTTTTATTCTCCGGTCTACTTTGCTCAGGACGATCCAGGCAGGTTGATACCGGGGGACACAGTCCCTGGCTTCAGAAGGGGATGGTTCCCTTAGAACAGGGAATCAAGCAGTATAGGAAAAAACAATGAAACATAAAAAAGGAGAGGAAGGGTCATACCCGCTGCAGACCCGGTAGGGCAAAGCGGGAAAATTGACGAAGAAAGCAGGAATATGACAAACGAATTTTGTTGATAGATATAGGAAAAAATGTTAA
>DATMXV010000176.1:0-5117 GCA_035561335.1 Desulfitobacteriaceae bacterium | reverse complement strand
GGTTAGAACCGGTATTAGGGATATTCCGGAGAAAAATTTTATGCCGGTTTCAAAAATGTACCGGGTATTATTATGTGAAAAAGTGGATTTGTTAAATAACTAATAAGTGTTTCTGGTCAAAAAGTATGATGTATGGAGGCCGTTTTTAATGCAAATAACCGATGGTGTTGAAATGTTGGAGCTGGCGGTCAATATCCTGGGAAAAACACACGTTGTTTATCCGACCCTCATCAAAGACAAGGATACAATAATTCTTGTCGATGCCGGGTATCCAATGCAGCTGCCCCAGATACGTAAGTCGCTGGATCTGGCAGGCATACCTTTTACAAAGCTGAAGGCAGTGATCCTGACCCATCACGATTTGGATCACTTGGGTTCTGTGCCTGAAATTATTCATGAGCTTAAGGTGGATGTTCTGGCCCATAAGATTGAAAAACGATATATAGAAGGAAAGCTAAGCCCGCTTAGGCTGGAACAACTTGAGGCTAACCCTAAAATACCGGAACAAGCAATAGAATATATAAATAATTTCTTTGCCTTAAATAAAATAAAGGTTACCCAAACCCTGACTGACGGCGAAATATTACCATACTGTGGGGGTATTACAGTTGTGCATACTCCAGGTCATACTAAAGGTCATATTTCTCTTTATCTGAATAAAAGTAAGATACTCATTCCCGGAGATGCCTTGGTTTTGGAAAAAGGAATTCTAACCCTGGCTGCAAATTACACTAATTACAATACAGAACTATGTATTAAATCTTTATGGAAACTGTTAAAATACGATATTGAGGCGATAATTTGCTATCATGGCGGTTTATATCAAGGAAATGTTAAGCAGCGGATTGCTGAATTAGCTTTTAATGAACAACCAAATGAGCTAATAGATGATATGGGGTATTCCAGTGATTTTGGGCCGGAGTATTTTCGGCGAAAGTTTCAGAAGAGAATATGACAAGAAAAGATATTTATCTATTTGGAACAGGTTCAGTAATGGCAACATTAATCTTTTTAACAGGGATAGCAGTTATGGGAAGTTTGACGCGCTGTTTCCTGGCTGATGAGATAATTATGACTTTAAACTGTTTAGTAGAAGTTTTATTGCTATATTTTGCGCTGAGGATGATTTTCACGAAAGACCCTAAATGAAAATTGACGGAGGGAGATCCAAGAACCGTTTGGCGGAGTGAGCAGCTCCGGAGCACCGGTGAACGTGCACTTGGATCTCCCGGAGAATAATCTTGACATAATCAATTACGGATGCTAAAATCTAGCTATTGTATATTGTAATAAAACAAATCGATGAGCAAGAATAGTAGGAATGATTGGATGTACTCAGAGAGCCGCAGGTTGGTGAGAATGCGGTTACAGGGATGATTCTGAATGGACTTGCGAGAGCAGCCCGAAATCGCAGGAAATTAGGCGCTGCCGGGAACCTTGTCCGTTATCAGTGAGGCGCGCTTGTTGGAGCGTAAAATGAGGGGGCGATTTATCGTCAATTTGGGTGGTACCGCAGAAGTATAAGCTTTTGTCCTGATATGGGGCAAAGGCTTTTATTATTTTATTATAACTGAAAACTTAATAAGGTTAAAAAACTGATGAGCAAGAGAAGTAGGTATTGAAAAGTATTCCAGAGAGCCGCTGGCGGTGGGATAGCGGCATGCCGGAAAATACTGAATGGACTTGTGAGGGCGGCTCGAAACCGTAGGGAGTAGACGCTGACGGGGACCCTGTCCGTTATCAGGAGGGTGCGCTTGCTGGAGCGTAAAATAAGCGGGCGATTTATCGTCAATTTGGGTGGTACCGCAGAAGTATAGGCTTTTGTCCCTTGTCAGGGATAGAGGCTTTTTTTATTAATAAGGGAAATGAGGTTGAGAAAATGATCAGACCTGATTGTGACAGGATCCAGGCCCTGGCTGATAAGTATACTATCATACCGGTAAGCCGGGAAATTTATGCAGATGTTATTACTCCCATCACCTTGCTGAGAAGGTTTGCCGACATCAGCAAGCGCTATTACCTCCTGGAGAGTATAGAAGGCGGGGAGAAGTGGGGCCGTTATTCTTTCCTGGGATATGACCCGCTTATGCGGGTTACCTGTAAGGATAATGTGGTTACTATCGAGGAAAACGGTGAAGTCAGTAAAATTGAAACCGGCCGGCCTTATGATGTCCTGCGCAAGATTCAGAAGGCTTACAAATCCCCCCGGATTCCCGGCCTGCCGCCGTTTACCGGGGGATTTGTCGGGTACTTCGCCTACGCCATGATTGGTTACGCTGAGCCGACCTTATCTATTAAACGAGGCGATTACAACGATTTTGATCTGCTGCTCTTCGACAAGGTAATCGCTTATGATCATCTTAAGCAGAAAATCTGTATTATGGTCAACATGAAAACCGACCATGTCATGGAAAACTACGGCAAGGCCACGGCTGAGCTGGAAGCAATCGCCAGCCTTATCAAGGATAACCGGAGGCTGTCCCAGCTTAAGGGTGAGAAAAATGTTCATTTCACCTGTAATGTCAGTAAAGAAGAGTATTGCAGGATAGTTGAGCGGACCAAGGAATACATTCGGGACGGTGACATCTTCCAGGCTGTAATCTCCCGGCAGTTTACAGCTCCCTATACAGGCAATCTGCTTAATGCCTACCGGGTTTTGAGGACAACCAATCCTTCACCTTACATGGTTTATATGAATATAGACGGGGATGAAATAATGAGCACCTCTCCGGAAACATTAGTGCGTTTACAAAACGGGCGCCTGACTACTTTCCCGGTTGCCGGCTCCCGCCCGCGGGGAAAAACCGGCGAAGAGGACAAGCGCCTGGAAAAAGAGCTGCTGGCTGATGAAAAAGAACTGTCTGAGCATAATATGCTGGTTGATCTCGGGCGGAATGATCTGGGCAAAATTTCGCAGTTCTCTTCGGTAGAGGTTACAGAATACCTGGCGGTCCACCGCTATTCAACCATTATGCATATCTGTTCCCAGGTTGAAAGCGATATCTTGCCTGAGTGTGACGGCTTAAGCGCTATTGAAGCTGTGCTGCCGGCCGGAACCCTCTCCGGGGCGCCCAAGATCAGGGCTTGTGAGATTATTGATGAGCTGGAGTCTGAACCGCGCGGGATCTATGGCGGGGCCTTGGGATATCTGGATTTTACGGGGAATCTTGATACCTGCATCGCCATCCGGATGGCCGTGAAAAAGGATAATCAAGTTTATGTGCAGGCCGGCGGCGGGATTGTCGCCGACAGTATTCCGGAAAATGAGTATGAGGAATCCGGCAATAAAGCCAAGGCTGTAATTAATGCCATCTGTAACGCTGCGGAGGTGGATGACTGATGATTTTATTGATAGATAATTACGATAGTTTTTCCTATAATCTGGTGCAACTGGCCGGCGGTATTAATCCGGATATCAAAGTAATCCGTAATGACGCCCTGACGGCGCCGGAGATTGAAGCCTTGAATCCTTCTCATATCATTCTTTCTCCTGGTCCCGGTTACCCTAAGGATGCCGGGATTTGTGAAGAGGCAGTGCGTTGCCTGGGAGGAAAAATTCCTGTTTTGGGAGTGTGTCTGGGCCATCAGGGGATCTGCGAAGTATATGGGGCCAAAATATCCCATGCCAGAAAACTGATGCACGGGAAGAAGAGTGTAATGAGCCTTGACCTTACCTGTCCGATTTTTCAGGGCCTTCCCGCGCAGATCGAGGCTGCGCGCTATCATTCCCTGGCGGCGGTGAAAGATACGGTCCCTGCTGAACTGCAGGTAATTGCCGAAGATGAGACAGGAGAAGTAATGGCGGTCAAACACAAAAAATATCAGGTTTACGGGCTGCAGTTTCACCCGGAATCTATCCTGACTCCCCTGGGGCATGTTATTTTAGAGAATTTTTTGAAAATCAGGGAGGAAAAATAAGATGATCAAGAATGCTATCCAAAAGGTAATATCCGGCCAGGACCTGGATTTTGCAACTGCCAAAGAAGTTATGAATGCGATGATGGAAGGTACTGCTACCCAGGCCCAAATGGGCGCCTTGTTGACCGGCCTGAGAATGAAAGGGGAAACAGTGGAGGAAATTACCGCCTGTGCCACGGTCATGCGGGAAAAAGGACTGAAAATCAACCCTGTGCGCAAGGTTATTGATATTGTCGGTACCGGCGGTGACGGGACAAACACTTTCAACATTTCTACCACTTCCGCTTTTGTAATTGCGGCTGGCAGTGTTCCGGTAGCCAAACACGGGAACCGCGGGGTTTCAAGCAAAAGCGGAGCCGCTGATGTTCTGGAGTGTCTGGGAATCAATCTTAATCTCACTCCTGAACAAAGTGCGGAAATCCTGGCCAAGAGTAATATCTGTTTTATGTTTGCCCAGCTCTACCATACTTCGATGAAATATGCGGCGCCGGTGCGCAGGGAAATGGGAGTCCGTACCATATTCAATGTTTTAGGGCCATTGTCTAATCCTGCCGGGGCCACTATGCAGTTAATGGGCGTCTATGACCGGAAGCTGGTGGGACCTCTGGCCCAGGTGCTTGCCAATCTGGGTGTTGTAAGAGGACTGGTAGTCAGCGGCAGTGACGGTATGGATGAAGTAACCCTAACCGGAGAAACCTATGTTTGTGAAATCAGGGAGGGGAAACTGACTTCATATGAAATAACCCCGGAACAATTTGGCTTCAGCCGCTGTACGCTTGCGGACCTGGCCGGCGGCAGTCCGGAAGAAAACGCCCAAATTGCTACGGATATCTTCAGCGGCAAAGAAAGGGGACCCAAGCGTGACGTCGTAGTCCTGAACTCGGCAATGGCCCTTTATTTGGGGATTGATAATATTTCCGTAGCTGAAAGTATTAAATTGGCCCAGGAAATAATCGACAGTGGAAAAGCTGCCGCTAAATTGGAACAGTTTTGCCGGCTGACCAATGAGGCGATACAGTAAATATTAACGTAGGGAGATTCAAGTGTAAAGAGAACCGTTTCGCGGAGGAGCGTAAGCGAACGAAACGGAGCAGCGTTAAGAAGTGCCACTTGACTTGTCCATGACTAAAACACGGATGTTTTGATTAGACACCGCCACGGATGGCGATAGTGTCGTGATGGACTGATGCAGCTTTTGC
>DATMXV010000175.1:0-10265 GCA_035561335.1 Desulfitobacteriaceae bacterium | reverse complement strand
AGTGAGGATTTCCTATGTGGATAAATACGAAAAAAGTTAAAAAATTCCTGGTTTATCTGTATCGGATTTCGCTTATAAGCGGTTTAATTTTAGGAACTGTTCTCCTTGTTTTCGGCGGGAGATTTTTTGCAAAGGCACCCTCTGATCAGATAACTGTTAAGAATGCTGTTGCTGAGCAACAAAAAACGGAAACCGATCCCGACAAATCCCTGTTTCCCGAAGAATCTGCTCCTGCAAAAGCGACTGAGTTGCTGACTGTCTTGTTAGCGGGAATTGACCGGCGTCCGGGAGAAGAATCAATTAGTAATACAGATTGCTTACTTATTGCCCGGCTAGATCCGCAAACCGGACAAATAAGATTACTCTCAATCCCAAGGGATACCCAGGTGGAAATCCCCGGATACGGCAAAGGGAAGATTAATACTGTGGCGCGGGTCGGCAAGGGCCTGAAAACTACCCAGGCTTTACTGGAAAAAGTTTGCGGGCAGCCTATTGATGGTTATGTCCTAACAAATTTTGCCGGTTTTAAAGGGATAATAGATACCTTGGGCGGAATTGATCTTACTGTTGAAAAAGACATGCATTTCAATACAGGCGACAGCCAGGACGGGGTGATTGACTTAAAAAAGGGAACACAGCACCTTAACGGAACCCAGGCCTTACAATATGTTCGTTTCAGACAGGATGCTTTAGCGGATATATCCCGGACCATCCGCCAGCAAACTGTCCTCAAAGCTGTGGCTAAAGAATTCGGACAAATTAAGACCCTGCCCAAATTACCCTGGCTGGTTCCCCAAGTTTTTCAGAATGTGCAAACAAACCTTTCTCTCGGGCAAATATGGTCCCTGGTTAACGTTTTTGCGGATTTTGATACGATTGAGATAGCTGCGCAAACCTTGCCGGGAAATTTTGTAATCGAAGACGGCATAAGTTACTGGCAAATTGATCAGGACGAAGCACGCCGGGTTTCTGATGATTTCCTGACTGAGGGAAAGACTGCGGGAATATTTTCGCAAAAAGTTTCTGCTAAACAGGAGCTTCCGCAAAAGCCTTCAGCTCAAAAAAGTATCAAACCGGATCCAGTTGAACAAAATCTGAAAGCTAAAAATACAATTCAGAAACAGGTTCCGCCGGCTGAATCCGGGAATGAAGCAAAAGACAGTAATTCTCCGGTAATTCCGGAGTATGAATTTGTGGTTGGCGGCGGGCAAGAATAATTTGGAATTAAGTGATATTATCCGATTAACAAATTATGCTGTTGTAAAGGAGAAGCGGGATGAAGGGTTTTATTGTCTGTCCGGACGGAATCAAGCAGTCAGATCCTTTTTCAGGTCCTTTAACTGTCGGCAACTCTCTTCCTCCTGGTAATTTTCGTTTGCTGATTTTAGCTGATCAGGAATTGGCTCAGATTCCCCGGCTTATCTCTCTGGAAAAAAATATCCAAATGGATTTGCTTACCCTCAGTCAGGTTAATTATCCGCAGGCTAAACGCCTGGGCCCATCCGGATATCTGGTTGCTTACCGGGATTTTGGCCCCAATGGTGAAGAGCTGGCTATTCGTTTCCTCCTGACAGCAGCGGATTTTATAATGCTGGGCCGGAATGGTGTGACAATTGAGAAAATTATGGTATGGGCCCAAAGCGGAATTCTGGGGAATCCTTTTAACCTGGCCCAGGTTTTGGGCTCCCGGATTTTACGGCATCACCTGAACCGCCTCGAACAATTTGAAGATCAGATTGACAGCCTGGAAGCAGAGATTATGAAAGAACCGCGTTCCGCTCAACAGGCCAGGATCAGTATCTTGCATAAGCAGGTAATCGGCTTGAAGAGATCCTTAAATCTTAACCTGTATGTTTTTAACAGGCTGGCGAATATTGTTGAACCGGATAATTCGGCAATTTGGCAGGAACTCGTTCAGGATACTGAGAGGGAATTGGAAAATGCCCGGCAAACACATGAACAGGTTGAAAACCTGCGGGAGGCTTATCAGGCTGCTGTCGATAACCGTTCTAATGATATTATGAAATGGCTTACTTTACTGGCGACTATCCTGCTGCCTATCAACCTCCTTACCAGTTTTTTCGGGATGAATTTTCAGTTTATGCCTTTAATCCATTTGGATTACGGCATAACAATTTTCTATGTAGCCTGCATCATAATTATTACTGCGGCCATAGTTCTCTTTTGGCGCAAAAAATGGCTCCGCTAAGTCGCTGACAGCTTGTAGTTTTGAAAAAACAATTATATAATATTTAAGATTTAATTTGTGTTTGGAGGCAGGATATTGGAGATCTTACTTGATAAACTTAAAGAGTATTTACACATGGAAGAAGAAATATCATTTGAGGAATTTTCACAATACTATAAAGATTTAATCAGCTTTTTAAATACCAATTTTTCAGATTTTGACCATGGTGAGTGCCTTAGGGCCCGTTTTATATGTACGATTGTCCAGGGCAATGCCGAATCCAGAAGCAAAAGTTCCAGGAACAATGCCAAAGCTTTTAAGAAAATGAATAACAAGTGTGCATTCTGGGCCGATGCGCTTAATTACCGGCTTCTTAAAGAAGGTATGACCCAACAGGAAATTGAAGATGCCACCCAGGTAATCAGTGATTCAATTTAGCCTGTTAATTATCAGCCCAAACCAATCCCTTCTCAAAAATATCTCCCGCTCAGCCAGGCGGGAGTTTAATTTTACTGTAACTTTTTCATTGACCGGACCGTAAATAAGATGTAATAGTTAATTTCTAAGGCAGTGAAATAAAAGTGAAATAAAAAGGAGGAATAATTATGGCCAAGAAACTGTACCGTTCCAATCGTGACCGGATAATCGGCGGTGTCTGCGGAGGACTTGCCGAATATTTCGACATTGATGTGACCTGGATCCGCCTGCTTGTCCTGGTTTTAATGCTTACTGCCGGCTTTGGTATTTTACTCTATATTGGAGCAATAATTATTATCCCAAGAGACCCTGTCTCAAGGTTATAAAAGGTTATAAGTTGAAATTATTTTTGGAGGGAAAGATAATGACTGAGAGATTATACCGTTCCGGACGCGATAAAATGATTGCCGGTGTCTGCGGAGGACTGGCTGAATACTTTCAGATTGATACGACTTTGGTCCGTTTGATTGCCTTAATAGCGCTGTTTGCAGGTGGTGTCGGCTTTTTGGCGTATCTGGTAGCCTGGATTGTTATCCCGGTTAACCCTGAGCACAAAGATATTTTCTATCCTGAACCTAATTTCGGGGAAAAGGCCGGTGAGGTTTCAGCCGATGATCAGAAACCCGGTATATCCGGTACAGAGCATGATAAAAGGACCAGATTGGGCGGGATGATCCTGATTATATTAGGTTGTCTGTTTTTTCTGGATATTTGGTTTCCCTTTTTCAGTTTCAGTAAAATGTGGCCTCTGATCCTGATTCTGATTGGTTTAGCAGTTCTCTGGAGGGGGGCCCGCAAATGAAGGGTGTCTTCACTTCTGTGAGCCGTGGCTTGTTATTTATTGTTTTGGGAGTAATCTTTTTTTTGATAAACTTTGGAATTTTATCCTGGGGTTTCTGGGTAAGTGTCATCGATTTATGGCCGTTAATCCTGATCCTGGTGGGGATAAGCTTATTTTTTAAAAAAAGGCTTCCCTTCAGCTTTGTTATCCTGGTGTTTTTAATTGCCTTAGCGGGTTTTTCTTTAATCTTTGGCGTACGCTCTGCTCCCTGGGATTCGCTTAGATACAAATTGCCACATTATATTGAGAGCGGGATCCCTAATTCTGACAACAGTATGTCAACTGATGCCGCCCTGCCTTCCGGTGTCACCAAAGCTGAGCTGAAGATAGATTTGAATGATGCTTTAATTGATTTAGGTCCCCTGGATCCTGAAACCAGTCAAAACCAGCTTTGCCGGGGAACTTATACCTGGAATAATATAATGGGTGATCAGCCGGAATTCGGGACCCAGCAAGAGGGAAATTCAATGGGTGTTTATCTCTCTTCCAATATGCACGATGGAAAAAAGAATAACCTTAACATCAAAAACATCCTGGCGCTGGATTTGTCCAGTAAAGTAAAGTATACACTGAATATTAATGTTGGCGCGGTTGACGGTGATTTTGATTTCAGTCAGCTGGAAGTTGAAAAACTGCTTTTAAAAACCGGGGCAAGCAAATTTGATCTTGAGTTTGGGGACAATGGCCTGACTACTGAAGGAAAGATTGACAGCGGCGTTTCGGAAATAACTTTGGTAATACCGGAAAATGCAGGCCTGCATGTGTATTTTGACGGAGTAGCATGTGAGACGAATTTTATGGGTTCCGGATTGTTGTTAGATAACAAGGAGTGGTCAAGTCCGGGTTATGATCAGGCAAAGACAAAGATAAACCTGGATATTTCCTGTGCGGCCGGTTCTGTCCATCTTATCAGGTCCGGCAGCCAGGATATTCAAGGCGCGAATTTGGAGACCTGAAATATCTTCCGTCCGGTGTAAGAGGAGCGAGGTTTAATAGTTATCAATATTTAGTTCATCAAACTTCACACCTCGCACCTTGGCTTACACTTGCTGGCCGCTTGAGCTAAGTGCTATAATTAATTTCAGATTATGTTAACTTTATTTTACATATAGAAATTTTAGTTTGTGGAATTTAATTTGAGGAATTTAAATGGATATCATTCTTTCCCATAAGCAGCCTGATTTTGATGCTTTAGCCTCAATGGTTGCCGCCCAAAAACTGTATCCTGACAGTGTCCTGACTTATGATGGTAAATTCAATTCATATGTCCAGGACTTTTTGGCTTTGTACAAAGACAGGCTTGCTTTAAAAAAGCCTCAGGACCTCAAAATTGAATTGATTACCAGGGTAATCCTGGTGGATACTTATGATTTAAACCGGACGGGAAGTTTGGGCGAAAAGCTGATTAAAAAATCCGGTTTGCAAGTGGATATTTATGATCATCATCCTTATGCCGGGTCAACAGGTTCCGGTATCTGCATAGAACAAGTTGGCGCTTGTACTACTTTGCTGGTAGAAAAACTGGCAGGATCAGGTTTGCCTTTGAGCGGCTTCGAGGCAACCTTATTTGCTTTAGGGATTTATGAGGATACCGGCAGTCTTTTGTTTGAAAGCACAACGGTCCGCGATGTCCGGGCAGTTGCTTTTTTGTTGGAGCAGGGGGCCCATCTGGGGATAGTATCCGAGTACCTGCGCAAGCCTTTAACTGAGGAACAGAAAGGACTCTTGCAGGATATCCTGAATCACGGGCAGACGGAACATATTCAGGGGGTCCCGGTGTATTTTTCCTATACGGAAATCAAGGAATATGTTGGCGGATTAGCCTTATTGGCGCACCGGGTTGGAGAATTGGTAGGCGCCGAAACCTGGTTTTTGCTTGTGAAAATGGAGAACCGTCTCTATATTGTTGGCCGGTCCCGGGGAACCGGCTTACAGGTAAATCAGATTTTAAAAATATTCGGAGGGGCGGGACATGCCAAAGCTGCCTCTGTAACCTTAAAGAATGCGGATGTTCAGGAAGTAATGGAGAAACTTCGGCAGCAGATAAACAGCCATATTCAGCGCCCGTTTTATGCCCGGGATGTCATGAGCCTCAGGGTAAAAACCGTAGCGCCGGAAACCAGTCTGTCGGAGGTCCAGCAAATACTCCTGCGTTACGGGCATACCGGGGTCCCGGTTACAAATGAGAAAAAGATCGTCGGCATCATTTCCCGCCGGGATGTGGAAAAGTCAATTAAACACGGTTTAGAACATGCTCCTGTCAAGGGGTTTATGACGACCAATGTAATTACTGTTAACGGCAGTGCCAGTTTGGAGGAGGTGCAGCGGCTGATGGTGCACTATGACATTGGCCGCTTGCCGGTTGTTGAAGAAGGAGAATTGGCTGGGATAATCTCACGATCAGATGTTTTACGTTATGTTCACGGGGGCGCCGTGCCCAATGAGGAGGCCTTGGTACGGGAAAGAAGTCAGGCTGTGCGCAGGGAAATAGTGGAGCTTATTAAGTATTTGCCTGATAAACTTCAGGAGTATATTAAAGTGATTCAAGAGGCAGCCAGGGAAATAAATTGCTCTGTTTACCTGGTCGGCGGTTTTGTCAGGGACCTGCTGCTCTTGCTTCCTACCCAGGACCTTGATCTGGTGGTTGAGGGTAACCACCGGCAATTTACCGAGGCTTTGGCTGCAAAGTTACCCGGCGGACAATTAACCTTACATTCCCAATTCGGAACAGCCAGAATTACTTTTCCGGATAAAACCCATATCGATATTGCCAGTACCCGTTGGGAATACTACGCCTTTCCGGGGGCCCTGCCGCAAGTTGAAGAATCCTCCCTTAAGGAAGACCTGTCCAGGCGTGATTTTACGATTAATTCAATGGCAATTTGCCTCAATGATGACCGTTATGGAGAATTGGTTGATTATTACGGGGGGATGAGGGATTTACAGCAAGGGGAAATAAGATTTTTACATAACCTTAGCTTTATAGACGATCCTACCAGGATTTTCAGGGCTGTCCGCTTTGCCCGCCGTTATGATTATCATCTGGCAAAAGAAACTTCCAAAGCCTTAAAAACTGCCTTGGGAACAGGGTTACTGAATAATTTAAGCCTGGAACGTTTTACCGAGGAGCTTATGCTGATTTTGCAGGAGGATAATTATTTGAAAATGGGTAATTCCCTGGTTGAATTAGGGGTATTCAGGGAATGGTTCGGAAAAGATTTTAACTGGTATTTTAATGAAACTGAAAAACCTGAAAGTAAAAAGTGGTCCCTGGTCCAACGCTGGTTGACATCCTTATCCGGGATGAAAGACAAGGATATTGAGGTTATTCTGAGTAAGCTGCGCTTAACACGCTGGCTGAGAAGAAATACTTTGGAATATATCCGGCTCCGCACTGCCTTAAGATGCTGTTCCGGAACTTTGAGTGAAACAGATGCGCTTCTGATTCACGTCCCGGGTTGGCTGGTTACACTATTAGCGAGGGATCTTGAACTGCGGGAAAAACTATTTGTCTACCAAACTGCTTTACAGAATATTCAAATGAATATAAATGGAAAAAAGTTATTGGCTCTGGGGGTTAAGTCAGGGCCGCAGATTGGAAAAATCTTAAGCAGGGTCCGGCAGGCCTGGTTGGAGGGAGAGGTAAAGTCTGTTCCTGATGAAGAAAAATTGGTACGAAGACTTTTGGATAACGTATGATATAAGGAGGAAAAAAATTGATAAATTTTGATCTGCCTACCTTTATTGCCCTTATCCCTGCTTTGCTGATTGGTTTGGCTTTCCACGAGTATGCCCATGCCTGGGTGGCTGATTATCTGGGAGATCCTACGCCGCGCAGTCAGGGCCGTTTAACTCTTAATCCTTTAGTCCACTTAGATTTATTTGGAACTATTATGATTTTATTCTTCCGGTTTGGTTGGGCTAAACCTGTGCAAATTAATCCTTATAATTTCCGCGGCAACCCGTTGCGGGCCCGCATGTTTGTTTCCCTGGCCGGTCCGGTAATGAATTTGTCAATTGCTTTTATCAGTATGCTGATCTGGGGGATTTGTGAAATTTTCCTGCAGGACTCAGTATGGTGGCAAGCTTTTTTACCTGTGTTAATAAATATTGTATCGCTGAATATCGGACTGGGTATTTTTAATTTAATTCCCATTCCCCCGTTGGACGGGTTTGCCGTCCTGGGTGGAATATTACCCAGGAATCTGGCGGAAAAACTTTGGTCCCTCGAACCGTACGGGATCCTGATTCTCATGGTGCTTTTATTTACCAATGTTCTGGGTAAGGTCCTGGTTCCTGCCCGGGAAGCGATATTGAATTTGTACGAAAATATTATTATTTATGTTATAAGGCTTTTTTTAGGTTAGCTCAAGCATGATTAAGTCATAGAAGTCATCAGCGGAATTTATTAGGAAAGGTCTGATCAACATGGAAAGAATTTTTAGTGGCATGCGCCCAACAGGGTCCTTGCATATCGGGCACTTAAGCGTCCTGTTAAACTGGGCTGCCTTGCAGGACCAATATGAATGTTATTACGGTATTGTCGATTGGCATGCCTTAACTACCGGTTATGATGATCGCCTGGATTTGCCTGTTTTGATCAAAGACATTGCCTTGGATTGGTTAAGCATAGGCCTCGATCCGGATAAGTGTTCTATTTTAGTCCAGTCCCAGGTCAAAGAACATGCGGAATTGCATTTGCTTTTTTCCATGATTACTCCTATTTCCTGGCTGGAACGGGTCCCTACATATAAAGACCAACTCCAGCAATTGGGAAAGGAAGGCGGGAAGGACCTTTCAACCTATGGCTTTCTGGGCTATCCTCTCTTACAGGCTGCCGATATTTTGGTCTATAAAGCAAATGCCGTACCCGTAGGCGAGGATCAATTGCCGCATATCGAACTCTGCCGGGAAGTTGCCCGCCGCTTTAACTATATATATGGACCTGTTTTCCCGGAACCGAAGTCTTTAGTGGGGAGGGTACCTTTATTGCCCGGGGTTGACGGCCGGAAAATGAGTAAAAGTTATAATAATGCCATTTCTTTGACAGCCTCAACTGAAGAAATAAACAAAAGGGTCCAGCAAATGATTACCGACCCGGCACGTTTGCGCAAGGATGATCCGGGACATCCTGAGGTTTGTATAGTATTTAAATTTCATCAGATCTATTCCCCGGAAGTTGACGAAGTGGAAAATAACTGCCGTGGGGGGAAAATTGGTTGTGTTGCCTGCAAGAAGCATTTGGCTTCGAACCTGGACAAGTTGCTTTCCCCTTTCAGGGAACGCCGTGCTTGCTGGGAGGAACCCGGTAAAGTGGAAAAAGTTTTAGAGAAAGGCAGGGAACGGGCCAGGGAAATAGTAACTGAAACCATGAAAGAAGTGCGGACAGTCATGGGTTTAATGGGTTCATAAATGGAAAAGGATAAAGAGAGGAATATCCTGCATTTTGATGTTCCGGCTTTTCAAGGTCCCTTAGATCTTCTGCTGCAGCTTATACAACAAGAAAAAATTGATATTTACGATATACCGGTTGCCAGGATTGCTGAGCAGTTCATTGAAGCGGTTCACCGGATGGAATCTCTGGATATGGAAGTCACTACCGAATTTTTGGTTATGGCTGCCCAATTGCTTTATCTCAAATCCCGTTTTCTCCTGCCCCGGAATAATGCCGGGCAGGATTCTGAAGAAACAAATGAAGATCCCCGGCAGGAACTGGTTGAACGGCTCCTGGCGTACAAGACTTATAAATCCGCCGCTCAGGTCCTGGGAACAATAGAGACTTTCTCAAGACGGACGTATTTTCGGGAGATAGATATTCAAGCTTTACTGTCTGGTTTTCCGCCCCCTGATCCTTTGCTGGGCGTCTCAATGGAGGATCTTTGGCAGGCATTTTTTAAAGTTGTCAAACGGGTTGAACAAGGGGAAGAAATCAAATATGTTCAGCCGGAAGATATTTCTTTGGAAGCTATAATTAATGATGTTTTGCGCCGGGTGATTCTGCAGCCTCAGGGCCTGCGTTTTCAGCAGCTTATGCGTCATAATTCCCGAATCGAAGCGATCATGGTTTTTTTAGCCTTGCTGGAACTGCTTAAATCAGGTAAAGTTAAAGCCGAACAGGCTGCCGGACAAGCTGATATATTCATTTTTCCTACTCCAAAAGCCTGGGAGTTCAGTGAAGATTAAGAGAATTAAAGAGGAGAAGATAAGATGCTGTTTCGGGAAACAGAAACGGCTGCCTTGGAAGCCCTGTTGTTTGTGGCTAAAGATCCCGTAACAACAGAGCGGTTGGCGGAGATTTTGGAATTATCGGCAGAGGATGTCAAGGAAATTCTGGAGGATTTAAGAGGGCGGTATGCTTCATCTTCCAGCGGAATAACTCTGATCGAGGTGAATGAGGGCTACAAACTGGGGACAAAACCGGGCTTGTCCCGCTATATAGAGGTCCTGTATAAACAACCTGTACAAGCACTTTCCGGGGCTGCCCTGGAGGTCTTGTCAATTATTGCTTACAAGCAGCCCGTAACCCGGGGGGAAGTGGACTTTTTACGGGGCGTGCAATCTGATTCAGCTTTAACCACTCTGATTGACCGGAAACTGGTCAGGGAGGCAGGCCGCAAAGAAGGACCGGGCCGTCCTATTCTTTATGCGACCACTGAACAATTTTTAAGCCATTTTGGGCTGTCATCCCTAAAGGATTTACCTCCGCTGGGGCTGGAAAAATTGCCGGAAAGCACTGATAATTGTGATGAATTATAAAAA
>DATMXV010000174.1:0-10499 GCA_035561335.1 Desulfitobacteriaceae bacterium | reverse complement strand
TTTTTTTAAAAATTAAATTATTTTTTAAATATAAATGGTAAAATAGAGTTGTAGGTGCCAGGGGCTGATCTGATTTTTTGCAGCAAGTTACGCTAAAGGAGAGTTTATGGATTTCTTGGGGACAATTGGAATACTGGCAGGAACTTTAACTACATTATCCTTCCTTCCACAAGTACTAAAGGTCTGGAGTAATAAGTCTGCCGGGGATATTTCATTTGGCTGGCTTTTAACTTTTTTGACCGGGATTCTTTTATGGGCATTTTATGGGTTGCGGATAGGGTCTTTTCCTGTTCTGATTTCCAATATAGTAACAATACTACTGGTACTTATCATACTGGTCTTTAAAATCAGATTTCGGTAATATTATTCAAGACCTGATTTAGACCTGATTGCCTAAAACCGGAAGTCAACAGAGAGATTGAACAATAGGATAAAACCTATATGGTGGGTGATACTGGAATGAAATATAATGAATTTGAATTTAAAAAATTAATGAGAAAAGGAATCAATGATTTATCCGTGGATGAACAGATTTCTCTCAAGATCCTGAATTTTATTCGTACTCTTCATCTGAAGCAGGATTTTTACTCTGCCCGATTCAATACACAATATTTTGGTGATATCGAGATGACGTTTAAAAAGAAAGCGAACTGTCTGATCGGACATTGCCGGGTATATATCAAAGACAGTGACAGGGTGATTGACTATTTGTTTACTGAAAACGGCTACGAAGGATTAAGCGGACTTATGGAAGACAGGGCATAGAGGTGTAGATATCTATGAAGCAATTGATTAAGCAAGCAGTAGAATTCAGGGATTCCCGCAATTGGAAACAATTTCATAATCCTAAGGATTTGGCAATATCCTTAACCTTAGAGGCCGGTGAGCTGCTGGAAAATTTCCAATGGAAAACAAGTGAAGAGAGCATAGCGGTCAATTACCAAAGAATCCAGGAAGAATTGGCAGATGTCCTGATTTATGCTTTATTACTTGCCAATGAATTGAATATCAATCCGGAACAAGCAGTTATTGACAAGATAAAAATGAACGGAGAAAAGTATCCTATTGAAAAAGCATACGGAACGCATAAAAAATATAATGAACTCTGATTTCTCTTGCTGATAAAATCTTCAACATTGCCTCTTAAAGGAAGGGGCCTGACGAACCTTTAATGAGACAAAAATCAGGATGCGCGCTTTCTGAAAAGGAGTATCTTTTCAAGCCGCATCTTTTTACTTTTGCCGGAAGGAAAACAGTTGCTGCCGGCAAATTAACAAATAATGCCGGAATAGCGGCTGATTATTTCACTTATTGCTTGTTTAATATAATTGACAAAAGATTTATAATTGATTAAGGATTTTCACAGGAGAGGTTTCAGATAATGACAGGAGAGGTTTTGACAATGACAGGAGAGGTTTCAGACAATGACTGCAGATAAGAAACTCAAGTTCAATTGGACCAAAAGAAAAATAGTCAAATTTATACTCTGGGCGGTTTTCCTGCTGGTGCTGGCCGGGTTAATTGCTGTTCTTAGTTTTTTCGGCTATGCCGCAGTAGGTATGCCGGTTTTTGATCCGGAAAAATTATATGGCGCTAATAACACTGAGCTCTGTACTCAGGACGCTCAAGTATTTGCCGTCCTCCATGCCGGGGAGAACAGGACGGATGTCAAACTGTCCAAAGTGCCAAAGCAACTGGTGGAGGCCTTTATTGCTACTGAGGACAGGGAATTCTATCAGCACCACGGGATTAATATCCTGGGGATTGCCCGGGCAGGCCTGGCAAATCTCAAATCAGGTGATCTGACTTCTCAGGGCGCCAGCACCATCACCCAGCAACTGGCCAGGATTACTTATTTATCTTCCGACAAAAAACTCTTACGCAAGCTGCGGGAGATAATCCTGGCCTTTAAATTGGAAAGGACTTATTCCAAAGAGCAGATTTTGACAATGTACCTGAATAAGGTTTACTTTGGGGCAGGGGCTTATGGCGTACAAGCTGCCGCCAACACTTATTTTGGGAAAGATGTCAGCGAACTGAGCCTGGCGGAAGCGGCCCTGATTGCCGGGCTGGTGCAGAGCCCCAACAATTATAACCCCTTCCTTAATCCGGATAAGGCTTTGGAGCGCCGGAAACTAGTTTTGGAGAGCATGGTGAGTACAGGCTACCTCACTGAAGCCGCGGCCAAAGAGGCAGCCGGCGCCTCTCTGGAATTATATAATGCACCGCCTGCCAATACTCAATACGGCTTTTTTAAGGATGCCGTTATTGAAGAAGCGATCCAGCTCCTGGCAGGTATTCCCGGTTATGAAGATCCTGAAAATGCCTTGTATACTGCCGGTCTGAAGATATATACGACCGTTGATCTGCCCCTGCAGGCTTATGCCGAAGAATATTGCCGGAATACCAGCAACTTTCCGCCGGGCGATAAAGACGGCCAAAAAGTCCAGGTGGCGATGGTTTTGCTGGAGCAGGAAAGCGGCGCGGTTAAAGCAGTCATCGGGGGCCGGGAATATGGGAATCAGCGGGGGTTTAACCGGGCTGTCAGCGCCTACCGGCAGCCGGGTTCGGCCCTGAAACCGATAACTGTCTATACAACAGCCCTGGAGAAAGGGTTATCACCCGATACTATTCTGAATGATGCCCCAATCACCTATCCGGGGGCCAATGGCGAGTCTTGGACGCCGAAAAACTATGATGACCGGTACCGCGGTTATATAAACATGCGGACCGCCCTGAAATATTCCGTAAATACTTATGCCGTCCAGCTTTTGGATAAGGTTGGTATCCGCCCCGCTTTTGAGACCGGTCAGGCAATGGGCCTGAGCCTGGTAGAGGGTCCGGGCAAGAATGATCTTTATCTTGCCCCCCTGGCCCTCGGTGGTTTAACCAAGGGGGTGACCACTCTCCGGATGGCCGGCGCTTACAGTGCTTTCGGCAATACCGGACTGTACAATGAACCTCATTTTATTGAAAAGATTGTAAACAGTAAAGGAACTGTTATCTACAAATTTCCTTATAAACCGAAGCAGGTTATGACAGCGCAAACAGCTGTTTTGATGAATGAAATGCTGCAAGATGTTGTACTCTCCGGAACAGGCACCTCGGCCAAAGTACCCGGCATCCCCACTGCCGGCAAAACCGGGACAACTGAAAATCTGACCGATATCTGGTTTTGCGGTTTTAGCCCTCTTTATGCCTGTGCAGTCTGGATGGGCTATGATGACCAGAGAAACAAGATGGCCAATGTTGCCGGCGGCGGTTACCCGGCTGTAATGTTTAAAACCATGGTTAAAAATGCCCACCGCGATGATAAAACCGATTATAATCAGTATCTAGCAGACCTTATCAATAAATACAATGTCTATTTTAAGAAACAATATGCGCCGGAAGAGGCGGGCTGACGGAGCACTTTGATGATTTTGTGCAAAGACTCCGGTCTGAGACAATCCGGTATGTCCATGATTGATGTCCGAAAATTTCCCCGGGGGCAAAGGGTGATCCGTTTTTACGATCCCGGCAGTGCCCAACAACAAGTTTAAATTTAAGGATAGATATAGCCTTCTACTTTCTCGGTGGGCGTAATCTTCGTTACAATAAGCTGCGGGTCATCATATTTTTGACCGTCGTATTCATATTGCCCGATAAAGAGGGTGCCTTCAACCGTCACCCATGAATCTTTTTTCAGTTCGGAAGCCTTGTCATATCTGCAAATCAGCCCGGTAGGCGCTAAATCCGCCACGCAGCACGACATCATTAACCGGGCGGCTACAAACTCATTACTTTTCGTAAATTCGGGATCTCTATATACATATCCTGTCATTATGACCGTATACCCTTTATATTTCTCCATGTCTTCGTAGATTGCGGAAAGCCACAGGCCGAAATCATCATTTGCCACGGTGATTTTCTTATTTTTCACATCTAAACCGGCTAGATTTGCTGCGGATTCATCTTCCTGTATGTCCTGTATGTCGGTCTGTGTGTCGGAAACAGTTGTGCCTGAAGGAACAACTGTATTATTAGCAGGTACCGGTGTATCCGTTGAGGGCGTATTATCCGCAATATCGGCATTATTGTCGCCTGGAGATTGATCATCTGTTGGGGTACTCGCCGCTCCGCTAAAATTGGAATTGTTCAAAGGCTCCTGCCCTTTTGGCGTGTTATAGGAACTCTTTTCGGGTTGGCCTGCGAGCGTATTCCCACTCAAATAACCCGCCGGCAAATCAGAGGTATTAATCGGGGTAGGGGGCAGCAAAAGAAGTATGATGGGAATTGCCAGAACAAAGCAATGCGCCGCGCGGGTTTTATGCTGGGGCCGAAATAGCCGGGAAAGCCCTCCTAATGCCCAAATAATCATGACAGCCGCCGTAAAATAAAAGTATGGCGCCATTTTTGGCGTAACATATGACTGATATTGGCCGGAGGATACCAAATAAAATATCAGAACGGCAAATGTAACGTAACAGACAAATTCCAGAAATACCTGGAGATTCAATACTCTCACTCTCTTCTGCGCATACATTTATATCAACCTCCTATAACTAAGCGGGCAAACAGAAATACCACTATGAAACACACTGTGAAAACCACGACAATAAGCCTGCCGATAAACCGCTTTGAGAAGCCGCTCGACAACATTATAACATTTTTAATGTCCATCATTGGGCCGAGAACCAAAAATCCCATAACGGCTCCCAAAGGGAAGCTTGAAGCAAAGCTGCGGGCAATAACTGCATCAGATGATGAGCATAGAGACAAGAGAAAGGCCATGACCATCATCACAAGCAGTGAAACGGTAAAACCTGTACCATTATTTTGGAAGGAAAAGGCCTTCGTAATTGTTGTCTGAAAAATCGCGGCAACAAACGCGCCAATCATAAGATATTTTCCTACGTTGAAGAACTCCGCTTGTGAATGGCGGATAAATAGCCCTATTTTGCCTTTAAATGTTGTTATGCTTTCCGCCCCCTCATAACACCCGCAGCTGCACATGAGGCCGTCAAAGCTGCTTGACAACACCTTGGAGCGCGCGGGCCGAATCGCAAACCACAGTCCGATTAAAACAGACGCGGTAATGCCAAGCCCTACGCGCGCGGCAACGATTTGCAGGTTGCCGTTAAAAGCGTAGTAGGTGGACAGCATGACAACAGGATTGATTATCGGCGTAGCTGTCATAAAGGTAACGGCGGCAGACATTGGAACGCCTTTTCTCACAAGGCTTCTAAAAATAGGGATAGAAGCACAATCACAGACCGGCAGGCAAAATCCGCCTAAAATGGCCGCCGGTATTCCCCAGCCGAGCTTTTGGGGAAATCTGCGCGTAATAGCTTCTTTGGATATATAAACCTGAATGATGGAGGAGATCAGGACACCAATCAGCAAAAACGGAACAGCCTGAAGCATGATTCCCAAAAACACATTGATTACCGTGTTAATGGGGGCCTGTGAAAGCTCAAAAATCGGTACCGCTGAACGATATATAAGAATAAATAAAAGAATCCCGATACAGAATGCGTTGACCGGGTGTCTCCTTTTACGATATACTTCGTAATAAATATTGTCAGTTTGCCTGATGTCAAGCAGTTTTACGCCGGGATTAATACTGCGCATAATTCTACGGACACGAGAATAATCCTTAGCGGAGCGCACGCCTCTTACAATCGCAAAATCACAGCTTGCCATTTGTTCGGGTAGCGCTCCGCCTGTTTTCCCTAATAAACCTTCCAGCATTCCGGCATCCACCATATGGATCACCTTTGCAATCCGACAAAGGCGATACAAAGATGGGTGCAGAAATAAAGCCTGTAACTGGGCAAACGGCGTGACGCCGTTCCACTCGATCCAAATATCATCTACGGGATTTCTAAGTAAATAGCCGTAGATTTGGTCGATTATTTGCTTTGAATCTTGTTCCAAGGCCCGTTTGGGGAAATATATGACATCGCAATTGCGGTAACGGCTGTGGAACTCTTCTTCCCCGGATTCAAATTGGAGTATGAGCATTTGCCCATCTCGTAATTCCCGGTTATTAAGCAGTTTATTTAAAAGTGTTGTTTTTCCGGCGTCTAAAAAACCGGTTACAACGTAGATGGGTATATGCAAGAGTCCCCCTCCCCGCTGAAGAGCCTGATCAATTCCTGTTTGTTCAAATTCCGGCCAATAATACACAGCATATTACCCCCGGTAAAGCAGTTTGTGATCTTTAAATCTCCGGGGAGATATTGCAAATTCACATATCCGTGTATTCCGCGAACGATGCCTTTAGCACGAAGGACAGTCCCATATTGATTATGTTCAAATTTATATATACAAGCCTTCAAATCCTCTGCTGTAAATTTCCGATTCGTCCGAATGGTAACAGTGTCAAAGATACCTTCGGCTGAATGGTCATGGTCGCAATCTGTGTGATCTTTATGCTCGTGAATGCCTTGCTGGCGGCATTCGCCCCCATGAACGTGGCCGCAGTGTTCTTCATGCTCATGATAATCACGCCGTGGGAATAATATCTCATCGGCGCCGATTTGTTTCCAGGGTTTTGCAAAGATAACCGAATGGGCGTTCAGGCTTTTAATCAACTTGTAAGCGTCATTTACTCTGGCGGGGAAATCTTCAACACGACTGAGCAGTATGGCATCAGCATTTTGAATTTGATCTTCAAAAAACTCGCCAAAGTTGTCAAGATACATTTTACAGCGTTTTACATCGGCTACTGTTATTTTAGCCCTCACTTCTGCAAGAGGTTGAATGCGCGGGTCTGAACAGGCTTTCATGATATCCGACAGTTTACCGACGCCGGACGGTTCAATAATAATTTTATCCGGGTGGAAGCGATCTAAGAGCTCTTTGAGGGCTTTCACAAAATCGCCCGAAAGGCTGCAACAAATACAGCCTGAATTTATCTCTTGCACTTCAACGCCGTCCGCTTTAAGCAGGGCGGCGTCGACGCTTATCTCGCCAAAATCATTTTCAATAAGAACAACCTTATCTTTCTGAAAAGCCTCTTTGAGCAGTTTCTGAATAAATGTGGTTTTTCCCGCTCCCAAGAAGCCCGAAATTATATATATTTCTGCAGCCATTTCGACCCTCCCTGAACGAATATTGATTTGAGATCGTAATTATCAATTCGGGTTACAATCCCTGCAGAACCCAAATACCTCCAGATTATGGCCCAGCACATGAAAGTCCTTATCTTCGAGCTTCGGTATGAATTTCTCCATCGGGCAATTATCCATCGTTATCATCTTATGACAGTTCATGCAGACAGCATAATGTTTATGCTTAAAACGGTTAAGTTCGTACACTGCCATTTCATTATTCATTACGTTAGTTTTAATCACCACGCCTTTTTTGACAAAAAGCTCTAATACCCGGTAAACAGTAGACAGCCAAACGGCATCCCCGCCTTTTTTCATTTTGGAGTATATGTCCGTTGCGCTTAAAGGCTTCTCAGAATGCTCAAGTACCGAGAGCACACTTTCACGCTGTCTGGTTTTTTTTATACCCGCAGGCCAGTTGTTCTGCACCTTTTCCAATGTATATTCACCTTCATTCATTTACTTGAAAAGAGCCGGTAGCCTTTTTCAGCACTCAGCAGAAATTACCCTAAGCATTGTCGTTTCGTTAGAGATTGCAGTTTGTGCGAGATTCATTGCCCCATATCCCCAACGCTTTTAATGAAGGATACAGTTGCGAATTATACGCATTTGCATCAATTATAAGATTTCCAATTTAAGAAGTCAAGCGTTTTCGCTATATTAGCGCACGGGAACGCTATTTACTGCGAACTATGCCGATACTTGAATGCACTTTTTTTATTACTAAAACCAAAACAAGTATAGCAACGGAAATGAGGGCAGTAAATCCGCCGGGAGCTACATTAAGATAATACGAAATAAACAGTCCCGACATGATGTCTATTACGCTGAAAGCAATAGAAAATATCAACGTGAGTTTAAAGCCCTTTCCAAGCTGCAGCGCCGTGGCAACGGGAAGGGCAATCATTGAACTAAGCACCAGCACGCCTACGATCCTTATAGATATGGATATTGCGGAGGCTACGAGAATGGAAAAAATGTAATTGATCAATCTGACTTTAACGCCCGCTACTTTAGCGGCATCCTCGTCATACGCGATGTAAACCAGCTGATGGTATAGAAGAATAAGAGTCAAAACGGAAATCGCGCTGAGGATCAGCACCATGATCATATCGAATCTCGTCACAGTAAGAATACTGCCAAACATAAAAGAATCCGCATTGGCATGGAGCTTCCCGGAACTGATGATGGTAATAGCGGTGCCGACGCTCAGAGAGAGTACGATGGTGAGGATCAAATCGGTGTATTTTTTGAAATAACTGCGCAGGAATTCAATCAGTGCGCCGCAAATGGATGTAAAGATAAAGGCGCCGAGTATGGGATTTTGCTTTGACAGCAGCCCGATTGTGATGCCGGCCAGCGAAGCATGTGATAGTGTATCCCCTATCATAGAATAGCGGCGGAGTACCAGGAAGATGCCGATGCAGGGGCATAGAATCGAAATAAATACGGAAACGAAAATCGCGTTTTGCATAAAACTGTAATTAAACATTGCCATCGTCCTTTCCCTTGCTTTTCAAGAATTCGTCGGCATATTGCTGAGGGGTGCAAAGATGTCCTTGTCCGCCTGTCAGATGGTAAATCAGGGTTGAGTTGGAAATCGCGGCATCCAGATTGTGTTCAACGGATACAATCGTAATGCCGTTTTCTTTATTTATTTTTTTTAGGAATCCATAAATCTCTTTTTGACTGTTGATAGCCACTCCGGTGGAAGGTTCGTCCAGAATCAGCAAATCCGGATTTCCCATTAATGCCCGCGCAATCAGGATTTTTTGGCTTTGACCGCCGGAGAGGATGCCCATCAATGTACCCGTGAAGTTGGACATTCCAACCTGCTCAAGATTTTCTCTAATTATACTTTTGTTTTTGAGCCTTAAAAGTCTTCGATAAGAATTCAGCGTTTCATAAACTGTAATGGGGAAATTAGAATTAGAAAAATCATTTTTTTGCGGTACATATCCAATTCTCTTTGCTTGATTTACAATACTTCCGCTTGTCGGCTTTATGAATTTTAATATTAGCCGCATAAGCGTAGTTTTTCCGCAGCCGTTTTCACCCACTACCGATACGTACTCGCCGTCGCGTATTTCCAGATCAATGCCATTCAGCACATACGGTGGGAAACCCGTATAGGAAAAGAATAAATTTTCTGCTTTGATCATGAGCAACATCCTTTCTGACTGCAAACCATAAATCATTTTTGTTGCGACTGGACAGATCATTTGCTCTTGACAAATATATCCTCACGTACTATCATATAGTATATTCGCAAATAGGAAGCATTTGCAAGTAAATTTTGGAGGTTGATGAGATGTTTAAAAGATGGGCTGCTTTGCTGCTTTGCCTGGTTGCCATTGTGAGTTTTTCGGCAGGCTGCAATAATAATCAGGCGCAGAAGACGGAAGAAAGTAAACTCAAAGTATCCGTTACCTTCAATGCAATGAAAGAATTTACGGCGGCTGTTGGAAAGGACAAGGTGGAAATCTCAACGATTATACCTGCCGGTACGGAACCGCACGATTTTGAACCAAAGGCGCAGGATCTTGTTGCCCTTAGTACGGCCAAGGTTTTTGTCTGCAGCGGATTGGGAATGGAGTCCTGGGCGGAGGAAGCGATTAACTCCGCCAATAATACGAATCTGATTACAGTGGAAGCGTCCCAGGGCGCTGACCTGATTCAGAACACAGACCCTGAGGAAATCGAAGAACATGGCCAATATGACCCTCATATCTGGCTCAGCCTGAAAGGGGCCGAATTCGAAGTAAAAAACATCAAAGATGCCCTGGTCAAGGCAGACCCAGCCAATAAAGATTATTATGAAAAGAACTGCAACGATTTTGTCTCTCAGCTGGAGAGTCTTTTTAACGAATATAATGGGAAATTCCAGTCCGTGGAGAAAAAGAGCTTTGTAACAGGACATGCCGCTTTTGCTTATCTCTGCCGGGATTTCGGTTTGGAGCAAAACAGCGTGGAAGACACTTTTGCTGAGGGTGAACCCGGTGCGCAGCAATTGACCGAGCTTGTAAAATACTGCAAGGAGAACAAAGTGACGACCATTTTTGCCGAAGAGATGGCAAGTCCTGCAGTTTCTCAGACGCTGGCCAATGAAGTCGGCGCAAAGGTGGAAACCATCTATACGATTGAGAGTGCCGAGGATGATATGACCTATCTTGAGCGGATGACTGACAATTTGTTCAAGATTTATGATAGCTTGGTAAAGTAAGTAAAGCGTAAGCAAAAAGTAGTTTTGCTTACGCTTTACTTAGTGCGCCCGACATGGGCAATAACTTGGCGGTGAAAGTCCGCTGCACGCTTGGTAGTAGGAAGTGCTAGTCGAACGGCAAAGGTGTCCATCGTGAGGTGGAATCTGAAGGAAGCCGGAGGCAAAGGCCCGGACCGACG
>DATMXV010000173.1:0-3381 GCA_035561335.1 Desulfitobacteriaceae bacterium | reverse complement strand
GAAAAATAAGGAGCTTAACTTGCAGATGGGGATTAAAGCAAAAATTAAACAATCTGTGCATATCCGCTGGTTCATTTTGGCAAATGTAGCTTTGGGAACTTTTATGGCAACTCTCGACGCCAGTATTGTTAACGTTGCTTTACCTACCTTATCCTTAAAATTCGATGTCGATTTACCAATCCTGCAATGGGTTGTTACAGCTTATCTGTTAACTATTTCAAGCCTGCTTCCTATTTTAGGCAAACTGGCTGATATAATCGGCAGAAAACGTGTTTACTCAAGCGGTTTAATTTTATTTACCCTCGGCTCGGCTCTCTGCGGTTTAGCAAACAACGTTTGGTTCCTTATTGGTATGCGGGTTCTGCAAGCTATCGGGGCTTCTATGCTCATGGCCAATAACCAGGCCATTATCGTTGCCAATTTTCCTTTTAATGAACGCGGCAGGGCTCTGGGGTTAAGCGGAACTATGGTTGCCCTCGGGTCCCTTACAGGACCGGCTTTAGGTGGAATACTTGTCGGCCTTGTCGGCTGGCGCTCTATCTTTTATATTAATGTGCCCATAGGGATTATTGCTTACTTAAGCGCGCTGATTATCCTTCCAGCCGATTCTCCCAAACATGAGTCCGTACCCTTCGACTATAAAGGTTCAGTCCTTTTTTCCCTGGGATTAATCAGCTTATTGTATGCTGTTAATTACAGTGAAGATGCCGGTTGGGGGTCAATAGAAGTTCTTGGGACGATGTTTCTCGGCTTATTTTTGCTGATATTTTTTGTACTGGCGGAACAACGTGCTTCCCAACCGATTATTGACTTGGCCATTTATAAAAATATCCCTTTTCTGATCGGTAACTTATCCGCTTTTCTTTCTTTTACCGGTCAATTCTTTTACACTATCCTGATGCCTTTTTACCTGCAAAACATCTTAAATTACTCAACTTCTCAGGTCGGTCTTCTGATGACAGCCTATCCCCTGGCAATGGCCGTCACCGCCCCTATCGGCGGTTACGCCTCCGATAAAATAGGACCGGTCGCTTTAACGACCGGCGGTCTCCTGACAATAGCAGGCGGAATGTTTTACCTGTTGTCCGTTTCTGCATATTCGGGATTCTTCCAGATTATACCGGGTCCCATCCTGATGGGAATTGGCGCCGGACTGTTTAATTCCCCGAATAACAGCAGTGTGATGAGTTCTGTCCCCAAAGATAAACTTGGTATCGCCGGAGGTCTTAATGCCTTGGTAAGAAATGTGGGGATGATCATGGGTACCACACTCTCAGTAACAATATTCGAAAGCCGGCAAGCGGCAATCCTTGCCAAAACATTGCATCCTTCCGCCGGTCAAACCGCTTTTGCTTTTATGAGTTCTTTTCACACTGTTATCTTAATCGGAGGCAGCATCCTTCTGGCAGCGGCGGCAATTTCTCTCAGTCGCAAAGGATATGTCAAGACAGCTGTGCACTTCTAGTGTTATTCCCTGTTAATCCTCCCGCCTGACTTATCCAGGAGAATTTTAGATGCTTAAAATAACATATCAAATTAATTTTATTCATATACACCCAGTAGATACATAAATCAGGGTGTATTTTTTACGGGAAAACGGAGGGACGAAAATGTCAAATTCATGGGGGAACAGATCAGGTTTTAAAAACGGAAAAGAGCTATTTACCTTATTATTAGGCTTGGTTATATTTATCATGATTTTGAATCATTTTTGCCCTGGCTTGTTTGCGAATATCAGTTCTATTCTAAACCCCGATTCAACAGTATCCGCAGATAATATTAACCTGCCTGTAACAGATTATCAGGATGCTGCTGCTGCTCTTGATTCCAGCCAAATTTCAACTGATATCGGCAACACATTAACCTCCGGTGTAAATAATGCAAATAACGAAATATCAACAGGATACTGGATAATATTTTCCCTGAACGGTAGCTTGCAGCAGTTTTCCGTAAGTGCTCAGGATTGTACCTTTATCAAGGATTTTATCCAAAAGGATAACCAAACAACTCCTGCGAATGTAATCTATCTTGTCCAAAATGGACAAATCCAAAAATATGCAGTCAGCAATGAAATGTTTTCCATCATATCTAATCTGGAAACTATTTATTCCCGTAATACAAATAATTCCACTAACAGTTCCACCGGTTCAACAAATAATAATTCTTCAGTAACAACAACTCCAACGACCTCAATAAGCGAAACAATCAATGTTGACTCCGTATCAACAACCGGTTTTGTTATAACCTTGAATCCGGCCTTAAAAGGCTTAACAGCAAACAATTTTACGCTGGCCGACAGTTCAGGGAACAAAATCACCATCACAGGCGTAACGGCTTTGGATGAAGGCGCCAGTTATATGCTTTCAGCGTCATTAAGTGCAAACCAGACTTACTCTTTAACAGCTGCGGCTGCAGGTTACACTTTCGGGACCCCGCAAAACATAGTGGTTCCTTAGACCTTCTTTAATTTAAGAGGTGATATCTTTGAAACCTCAACTGTTTCCAAATTATTTATTAACTATGATGGTTATTTTGATAGCAGTATTCTTTATATTCAACTCAAATAGTATATTTACTCAGGCAACTGTATCCCCCAAATGGAATATGGAAGATATCGATGCCACGAAAAACGGAAATGCCATTCATTCCTTGTACTTGCTGGAAACTAACAGTAATCCTACACCGTTTCAGGCCTCAGCCCGTGATATCTTAACTAAACCTGCAAATTATTTCGGAAAATATCTGCAGATCTCCGGAACCGTTAAAATTGTCCAGCCTTATTCCCTGCAGAACAGTATCTTAAGCTTTACCATAGGTAATTCTTCTGAAATCATCATGATTTCAAGTGATAATTCTGCAATAATCGATTGCCTGGTAATAAACAGTAGCGGAAATAATATTTATATTGGCAGAAATGCAACTATATATGGATATACCCCCGGTGTAAGATATGTCCAGAATTCTCAGGGGGCGATAATTACCGAACTTGTCATAATCGGCAGAATCAGTTCCTAAAAAACAGCTGTCTATTCTGTTTATCAAATTAATAAGATTAAAAGAGCCGTCACAGGCGTGACGGCTTCAAAGGAAGAAGTAAGTTTAACTAAACCTGAATATCAATAATACTGCCGATGAAATAATTACTGTTCTGTTGTTGAGCAGTGCTATTTTTATTATTTAAGGTTACTTGCTCGTTACTCTGCTTTATTTTATTATCATCCTTACTTTGATTTTCTTCTATCAGCTGTTGAAATCTTTCTATCCGGTTTTCGATTTGTTTCATTTTACTGATATCCCCGGGCAAATATTTATCAGTTGAACTTGCTGCCGGTGAAATTGACGAAATTCTCATGCTGAGGGACCCTCCAAACCTGTTATGAT
>DATMXV010000172.1:0-2325 GCA_035561335.1 Desulfitobacteriaceae bacterium | reverse complement strand
ACAAAATATTTTAAGGAGGTTCTAATCATGGAATTTACGAAACAAAATGCCAAAATTGGTTTTATCGGAATAGGATTTATGGGGAAAATTATGTCAGGTCATTTACTTAAAGCAGGGTATAATTTATCAATTTGCGACCGTGTCAAAGAAAAAGCGGAGCAACTAATCCGGCAGGGAGCAATTTGGCAGGATTGTGTAAAAGAAGTTGCGTCAAAGAGTAACCTGATTATTACTATGCTTACTGATCCAAAGGATGTCGAAGAAGTGTATTTTGGAACTGGAGGGATTATCAATAACGCGGCACCGGGTACTTATTTGCTTGATATGACTACTTCTAATCCACTATTGGCGAAAAGGATTTATAATGGGGCTCATGCTAAAGGGATGTTTGCTTTGGACGCTCCGGTTTCCGGTGGACAATTGGGGGCTACAAAAGCAAATCTATCCATTATGGTAGGAGGAGATCAGGAAGTATTTGAAGCTGTTAAACCTGTCCTCAGTGTTCTGGGTACGAATATCATTCTGCAGGGTGGCGCAGGAGCAGGTCAAAATACGAAAATGTGTAACCAAATTTTGGTAGCATCTACTATGGTTGGGGTATCAGAAGCAATGGCTTATGCTGTTAAGGCAGGTCTGGATCCCCATCAAGTCTTAAAAAGCATTGAATCAGGTGCAGCCGGCAGTTGGTTCCTAAGTAATTACGCTCCCCGGATGATAGACGGTAATTATGTCTCAAGTTTTAATGTCAAACATTTCATTAAGGATATTATGATCGCCTTAAATACCGCTGAAGATATGCAGATGGAAGCTCCCGGTTTGGAACTGGCCAAATCACTTTATGAAATGCTTATCCCCAGAGGAGAGGAAAATAGCGGAACCCAAGCTTTATACAAACTGTATTCCTGATATTCAGAACAAGTTTTGGTAATAAAAAGTCTTGGGGGAGGCGCCAAATTGTTGCCTCCCCCGTGGAGTTGTTAAAGAGACTTAATTATTACGCATCAGCTTTTAAAACTACCTTTATAGCTCCGTCGCGGCGTTCTTCAAAGATGTCATATCCTTCTGCTACTTGTGATAATGGTATAGTGTGGGTAATAAGTGGTTTCATATTAAGTTTGCCTTCTTTAATCAGGTCAATCAGTTCAGGTATATGATTGGCCTTAACTAGTCCCATCTTGATAGTAATATTTCGAATCCAGAGTTTATTCATTTCCAAAATCTGCGGTTTTTCAAAGACCCCGATTATAGAAACCGTTCCGCCTGCTTTTACCCCTTCAATTGCTCCTTTGAAAGTTGGCTCAAAACCATTGGCTTCAATAGTTACATCTGCGCCCCGGCCGCCGGTCATATCTTTCAAAGCCTGGGTAACATCAATTTTTTGAGGATTTAAGCAATAATCTGCCCATCCTGATTTTTTGGCAAGCGCAAGCCTGGATTCATCTATGTCTACGGCAATAATTCTGGCCGGTCCCCAAAGACGGGCGGTAGCCATAGCACACATACCGACAGGGCCTGAACCGAATACTGCTACAGTATCTCCCGGTTGAATACCGCCATTTTCCGCTCCAAAATAACCTGTCGATAAAATGTCTCCAACGAACAAAACATCTTCGTCTTCTAAACTATCCGGAATCAGGTACATGCCGTTATCCGCATAAGGAACCCGGACATAATCGGCTTGACAACCATCAATCATATAGCCAAAGATCCAACTGCCGTCTACACATTGTGAATATTGTCCGCGTTTACAATAATAACAATTCATACATTGGGTGACACAGGATACTGCTACCTGATCTCCTTTTTTAAACTTTTTAACTTCTGATCCGGTTTCAACTACCTCACCGCAAAATTCGTGGCCAATAATTCTTCCCGGTGCAACTTCGGGCAATCCCCCATGGCGTATGTGTTTATCTGTTCCGCAAATGGTTGAAGTTGTTACTCTAACTATAGCATCCGAAGGCTTAAGGATTTTTGGCATAGGTACTTCGTCAAGACTCATATTATTCGGACCATGATATACAAATGCTTTCATAATTCAAATCCTCTCTAAGTATAAAAATTGTGAAAAAATATTCAATGTTTTTAAGAAAAGACTATACAATGATTGAGAAATATGTTACAATGTAAATATAATAAGTGCCATATTTCACAAGACTGGTATTTTACCTTACTGGATGATAGCAAATTAAGGTAAAAGTAAAATTTAAGCCAAACTCCAAATCCTCCTTTCCTTATTTTTTGGATCAATTCTTGAGATTGGAAATATCTTTCAAGAAGAAACAGGATGAACAAAATATTAGTTGTAACACCGCAATTGTTTGC
>DATMXV010000171.1:0-7953 GCA_035561335.1 Desulfitobacteriaceae bacterium | reverse complement strand
GTAGTATGGTTTAAACAGTAGAATTGCAGAAAATCTTTTTTCTTTAGTTAGTAAAGAGGAAGCAGGAAAGGTAGAAGTGATTTTTATGTCAGATGTAAAATTCTATTATGGCGAAAACATTCCTCTGGAGATGCATAAGGTTCGGATTGTTCAAAAATTGAATCTTGTGCCTATTGAACGTCGTTTAGAGGCCATTACTGAGGCCGGGAATAATACGTTTTTACTTAAAAACCGTGACATATTCCTCGATATGTTAACCGACAGCGGAGTCAATGCTATGAGTGATAAACAGTTGGCTGCCATGATGGAGGCAGATGACAGCTATGCCGGTTCAGAAACCTTTTCCAAACTGGAAACCAAAGTCAGGGAAATATTCGGCAAGGAATTTTTCCTGCCGGCCCACCAGGGAAGAGCCTGTGAGAATATTATTTCCAAACTCTTTGTTAAACCAGGTTCCATAGCTGCTATGAATTATCATTTTACCACCACTAAAGCACATATTACTTTAAACGGCGGTATTGTTGAGGAAATAATTATCGACGAGGGGTTGGCGGTTACCAGCGATAATCCATTTAAAGGCAATATGGATATCGGCAAACTGAAAGCGCTGATTGAGAGGAATGGGGCTGATAAAATTGCCTTTGTCCGCATGGAAACCGGGACGAACCTGATTGGCGGACAGCCGCATTCCCTGGAAAATTTGCGTCAGGTTCGTAAAGTCTGTGCTGATTACGGTATATTACTTATTTTTGATGCCAGTCTTTTGGCTGATAATCTTTATTTTATTAAAACCCGGGAAGAAAGCTGCAAAAATATGACGATCCGGGAAATTATTCGGGAAATATCTGATTTGTGTGATATCATATATTTTTCAGCCCGTAAACTGGGCTGCGTCCGCGGCGGGGGCATATGTTTGAATAACAGGGACATTTACAGCAAGATGTCGGAGCTTTTGCCGCTGTATGAAGGCTTTCTGACTTATGGCGGGATGTCTGTCCGGGAGATGGAAGCTATGACTGTCGGCCTGGAAGAGACCCTCGATTTCAATATGGTTAACCAGGGACCTCGCTTCATTGCCAGTATGGTTGAGGAGCTTCAGAAAAAAGAAGTGCCGGTCGTGACCCCGGCAGGCGGGTTAGGCTGTCACCTTGATGCCCTGAGATTTCTTGATCATGTTCCGCAAACAGAGTACCCGGCCGGGGCCCTAGGGGCAGCTCTCTTTATCGCCGGCGGTGTACGCGGCATGGAACGCGGTACCCTCTCAGAGCAGCGGGATGAAAACGGTAATGAAATATTATCGAATATGGAGCTTCTGCGCTTGGCAATGCCCAGACGTGTCTTTACCCTCTCCCAAGTGAAATATGCAGTCGACAGAATTGGTTGGCTTTATGAAAATCGTAAACTGATCGGCGGTTTAGTTTTCGAGCATGAACCAAAAGTCCTGCGCTTTTTCCTGGGAAGGCTGAAACCTGTTTCCGATTGGCAGGTTAAATTGGCTGAAAAGTTCAGGGCGGATTTTGGCGACAGCTTATAAGAAAATTTCGCTATAAATACAAATACAAATGTAAATAAATTAAAAACAACCTTCTTAAAGACTGCAAAATGTTTTAAAAGAAGGTTGTGTTTTTATTATTTGTTTTTTAAAAGATCCCTGATTTCGGACAAAAGTTCTGCTTCTTTGGATATAACAGGCGCAGGGGCTTCCGGTTTTGGTTTCCTGGAGAGTTTGTTCAGTGCTTTGACCATAAAGAAAATGGCCAAGGCAATAATCAGAAAATCAAAGGCAGCCTGGATAAAGTTGCCGATATTCATGGTCACAGCCTCTTTGCTTATTTTACCTGAAGCGTCTAAGACCGGTCCTTTAAGATCAATTTTTATATCGGTGAAATTAATTCCGCCAACCAGGAGCCCAATCGGCGGCATGAGTATATCTGCTACAAATGAAGATATTATTTTGCCAAAGGCGCCGCCGATGATAATGCCTATAGCCAGGTCCATAACGTTGCCTCTTGTGGCGAATTCCTTGAATTCCTTAATCAGCCCCATTGAACATTTCTCCTTTTAATTTATTATCAGATTATTAATCCAATATTTTCGACTACCGGAGTTCATAGCGAATACTATACTGATCCGGGCAGGATTTTTATACTCGAACTGCTTTTATTATATATTCTTTTTTTGTTCAGGGAAATGAAAGAAATGGTAAAGAATCCTAAAGTATCCCGATAAGCAACCGATATTATAGATAATGGAATATTAAACAGGGGTGAGTTTAATGAAGATTGAAAACAGTGCGCTGGATATGAAAAGTACCCGTACATACGAAAATAAACAAGAAAACCGGACCAGGCTGCATTTCTGGGACCAAAATAGCAATATTGAGCTCAGCAGTGAGCAGGACGAACTGAATATTTCCGCTTTAGCCCAGAAACTCTATCAAAAGACTGCCAGGCCGGCTTCCCAAAACTCCTTGGAAGATGCTATGGAAGGAACATACCTTTTATCAGACGCTGAAACTGCAGAAGCCTCAGGTGTTAAGGAGGGTATCTGGCCGGAATTAAGTGATAAGGATAAAATGAAGTTATTCTTAATCAAAATGATGATCAAGACTTTGAATCATAAAAAAGTTATAGATATAGAAAATAATTCATTAGATTCGTGTCCCGCTTGGGAAGGTTCAAGGATGACCAAACTTTTCAAATGTTATGAGAGAATATATAGTCAGCAACTTCAACAACCTCAACAAGCACAGACTCAGCAACTGGGCTGGGGAGTGGAAATAACGTATCATGAACTCCGGCAGGAAACAGAACAAACTTCTTTTAGCACTGAAGGGATTATTAAAACCCAGGATGGACAGTCTATCGCAGTTTCTATGTCTTTGCAGATGAGGAGGAGTACGACGATAGAGGTAACCCTCAGCTATAAAGCAGGGGATGCTGTCAAGGATCCTTTAGTTGTAAATTACAGCGGCGGGACAGCTGATCTTACTTCTGAGAAGTATGATTTTGATCTTGATTCCAACGGGGTTACTGAAAAAATCTCTTTTGTGAGATCCGGCGGAGGCTTCCTCGCTTTGGATAAAAACAGTGACGGTGTTATTAATGACGGGAGAGAGCTCTTCGGGGCTGCTACCGGCCAAGGTTTCAAAGAGTTGGCTGAGTATGACAGTGACGATAACAATTGGATTGATGAGAATGATTTAATCTTCAATAATTTACGTATTTGGACAAAAGACCAGAATGGGAAAGACCATTTATATGATTTGGGTTCTTTGGGAATAGGGGCAATCTGTCTTGATAATATTGATACCCCGTTTTCCCTTTTAAACCAGGATAATGAAACTGATGGTTATGTAAGAACAACCGGTATTTTTCTGAAGGAAAATGGTCAGGCGGGTACGGTACAGCAGCTTGACCTGGTAGTTTAGATTAGAATTGAATATATGGTTTTGCAGGATTTTCAGGCAGTGATATAGAAATCCTTTCTAAATTCACTCATCCATCCACGGAAGGGGGATTTACAAGGGAAGAGATCTAAAGACTATTAATATTTAATGAAAATAATATTATTTGAAGGAGGTAAACTGTTTTCTTGCAGCCTGGGATGTTATTTTTCTGAGTCCTGTGAAGCTGCCTCTTATTAGTCGGTAGGAGAAAATATGTCAAATCCTTATAAGGACCGGCATATTTTAGAAATCAGGGATTGCTATGTGCCAAGAAAATGTTTTTACTCTCAAATCTTCTGCCTTTGAAAACAATGGGACAATACCGGAGAAATATGCGGAGAAGAACATGGTTTCCCCTCCGTTGAGTTGGGAAAACGTTCCCGCCGGAACCCAAAGTTTTGCTCTGACGATGACAGATCCGGATGTACCGGCGATGTTTAACCTTCCCCGTATTGTTGCCCATTGGCTGCTTTATAACATTCCGGTTTCAGTCAATAAGCTGCCTGAAGGGGCCAGTCCCGGAGGAGATCTTCCGGCAGGCGCCAAGGATATGAACAGTGACCTTATAACTTTACTTAATTTTCCCGGTTACAAACCCGGATACGGCTCCCCCTGGCCGCCGGATGCTCCCCATCGCTACGTGTTTACCCTTTTTGCTCTCAAGAAAGCTAATTTGGAGATCCCAATCGAAGCTGATTATTCCGAATTTGCGAAAGTTGTTTTACCGCAAACAATTGCCACTGCAACGTTAATTGGCTATTATGGCCCGGCCAAGAATCCTCTCCCCGGCGCCTGATCCGTAAAGAGAAGACTGTTTGCCCGCAAACCTGGACCAATAACAACAAGGGATTCAAGCTGAAAAGGCCGGAATCCCTTGTTGTTTACTCCTAAGGCATAACCAGAAAGGCTGTGGGAATATAGCGTTCCCCGAAAAAGTCACAGGGTTTGTTGATGATTTTTTGGTTATAGACAAGTTCAGTGGAAGAACCTCCGTCCAGGTTATAAGCATTAACTGCGCCATATTTCAAAAAAATTTGATAGAGGTCGCTTAATTTTGCGCCTATGCTCCAGGTTGGTTGCCGCCCGTCAATCACGACAAATATTATTGTACCATCTTCTTTTTGACCGATGGCGCTTCTGGGAGCAACCCCCCATTCTCCGTCGATAAAATCACCGCGTTTGCCATTCTTGACCAGAGTAGTCTTCCAGAAAGATACTGCTTCCCGGATATTTTTGCTCTTGATTTCAGAGGCCGTCATTTTACCGCCAATTAATTTTCCGTCTTTATCAAGTCCAATAATCTCTACTGCCTCATTACCCGAATCATTAGAAACAATTTCACCGTTGTGAACGGAAATTCCCATAGGGTAAGCGCCATTGCCCCGACCGTTGAGATCATCGAATCCTCCGCCGTTTATAGCGGCAATTGCTCCGGATTCTTTAACCATACTGCTTAAAAGCTGTCCGGTTTCGCCGATATCTTTCGTTACAGCAACTTGTATTCGTTTAGGATCTTTAATAAGCATTACCTTGCCCTTAAAAGCGGAGCCTTTAATATCTTCAATGACAATACCGGCAGAAGGGTCTGATACATTAATCAGCCTGTTAATATTGGCGCCGCTGCCTGGAGAGTTAAATTTTTTGGTGATTTCACTAATCTCTTCCTCAGAGAGGAATGCCCGGACTACCTGAGGATGACGGGAAGTAATAATTGAACCGACGGCCAGGACTTTCAGGTCTCCAAAGGGCCCCCTGAAAATAATAAATGGAGCCATAAATATCGCAAATATTAGATTGAAGATCAAAAAAACAATAACCTTTTTGCGCCGGATTTTCTTTTTAGGACGTATTCTTTGTTTAGGTTGTATTTTTAGTTTAGGCTGTATTCTTTGTTTAGGGAGGATTTTTTGTTTTGTCCTCATTTCCGCTCCGAATATTTCAGGTAAAATTTACCCTGATTTAGTTTAAATAAATAATAATTTAGTACTATTTTGACATTGATCTTCAAAATACCTGCTTTTGGATATATTATATTTAAAATGGCGGAAGCCAAGATATAAAAATAACTGAAAAATGAGGAATGAAAACATGGGAAAAAGTTTGGTTCTGACAGAAAAACCCTCAGTTGGACGGGATATTGCCGGGATTCTCAATTGCAGGCAAAAAGGCAATGGTTGTTTCATCGGGTCCAAATATGTTGTTGTCTGGGCCTTGGGGCATTTAGTTACCCTGGCTGACCCCGAGAAGTATGATGACAAATATAAAACCTGGAAGATAGAGGACCTGCCCATGTTGCCGGCTAAAATGCAATTGGTTGTAATCAGGGAAACCTCCAAACAGTTTACTGCAGTTAAAAACCTCATGAAAATGCCGGAATTTGACGAACTGATTATTGCTACAGACGCCGGGCGTGAAGGGGAACTGGTAGCCAGGTGGATTATTCAGAAAGCCGGCTGGCGCAAGCCCATAAAGCGTTTGTGGATTTCCTCCCAAACCGAACGGGCTGTCAGAGAAGGTTTCAGCAATCTAAAACCCGGCAGGGAGTATGAACATTTATATGCCTCGGCTGAATGCCGGGCCGAGGCTGATTGGTTGGTCGGTTTGAATGTAACCAGAGCGCTGACCTGTAAATATAATGCCCAGCTTTCCGCAGGCAGGGTCCAAACCCCTACTCTGGCCATGGTTGTGGAAAGGGAAAACGAGATTAAACGTTTTGTGCCTAAAGACTATTGGACAGTGCAGGCCTCAGCTAATGGTTTTATTCTGCGCTGGCAGGATAAAAACGGGCAAACCCGTATCTTCGATCAAAGCAAAGCAGAGGAAATCGTAGCCAAAGTCAGCGGTCAAAGCGGGGAGATTGTGGAGGTCAAAAAAGAGGCTAAGAAAGAACTTCCTCCCCTGGCTTATGATTTGACTGAACTGCAAAGGGATGCCAACCGCAAATACGGTTACTCTGCCAAAACAACATCTTCACTAATGCAGCAGCTTTACGAAAACCATAAACTTGTTACTTATCCGCGAACTGATTCCCGTTATATCAGCGAAGATATCGTTCCAACCTTACCGGAACGTCTAAAGAGTATAGCGGTCGGTCCCTATGCGCTCTGGGCGCGGGGAATATTGAAAAATAAGCTGGTTACCGGCAAACGCTTTGTGGATGGGTCCAAAGTATCTGACCATCATGCTATTATTCCGACTGAGCAGCCCCTTAATTTAAGCAGGCTGAGCAATGAGGAAATGAAAATTTACGACTTGATTGTTAAACGGTTTATTGCCGTTTTGTCCCCGGCTTTTGAATATGAACAAACAACAGTCAGAGCTGTAATCAGGGAAGAAGTTTTTACAGCCCGGGGAAGAACCGTAAAATCAAAAGGGTGGCGCAGTGTTTATGAGGGGCAGGGCGCCTGGGACGAGGAAAATGCTGAAGAGGAAGCGGAACAAACACTTCCGGAACTCCGGAAAGGTGACAAGCTAAAGGACCTTGCCGTAAAAGCAGTTGCAGCTAAAACCAAACCGCCGGCTAGGTATACGGAAGCCACCTTGCTTTCAGTTATGGAACATCCCGGAAAATTGATTGATAACCAGAAACTGCGGGAAACACTGGATAACAGCCATGGGCTGGGGACACCGGCCACCAGGGCTGAGATTATTGAGAAGCTGTACAATTCTTTTTATATTGAGCGCCAGGGTAAAGAGCTGGTTCCCACTTCAAAAGGAATCCAACTGGTTGGCCTTGTACCTCCGGAATTAAAATCACCGGAACTGACGGCCAAGTGGGAACAACAACTAAGCGAGATCAGCAAAGGAAGGGCTGACAGTCAGAAGTTTATCGGGGGAATCCGGGATTATGCATCCAAGTTGGTCTTGGCGGTAGCAAACAGCAGTCAAACTTACCGGCATGATAATCTGACCAGGATAAAATGTCCCGAATGCGGCAAGTACCTCCTGCAGGTTAAAGGCAAACGCGGCGATATGCACATCTGTCAGGACCGGGAATGCGGTTATCGCAAAAGTATCTCAACTATATCCAATGCCAGGTGCCCTCAATGCCACAAGAAGATGGAGATGCGCGGTGAGGGTGATAATAAAATATTTGCCTGTGCCTGCGGGTACCGGGAAAAACTGTCGGCTTTCCAAAAAAGAAGAGATGAAGAAAAGGTGCATGTCAACAAGCGGGAAGTCAGCGACTATCTGAAACACCAAAACGATAAGCAACCGCTTAATACAGCCTTGGCAGATGCCCTGGCCAAGCTGAAGAAGTAAACTACAAATATATTCATAGAAATAAAAGTAAGTTTGTTAAATAAAGTTTAGGTTTCTTTAATTGTACCTTGTCAGGTATTTGTTTACTTGATGAGGTACTTTTCGATGATTTTTCTCAGATACTCCAAACTAATAGAGAAATAATAAATAATTATAAAAATCAGCGGAAAGGAATACCTGCTTTGGCCTTCGGTTATAAAGTAAATCCCGGTAAACATATAAAAGATCAGCAATAAAAAAAT
>DATMXV010000170.1:0-3624 GCA_035561335.1 Desulfitobacteriaceae bacterium | reverse complement strand
GATGAATACTAAGCGAAGTAATTTGAATCCCAAAAACCCTGGTCAGATGATTAGGGTTAATTTATTATTAAGATATTACATTGGCGAAAGGAGATTCTCAAATGCCCAGGATTCATGAATTCGGCTTTAATCCGGATATTGAATTTCAAAAAGGAGGACTTCTCGAAGGATTTGATCAGGAAGCAGTCTCCGGAGATGATTACAAAACAGCAAGGGCCGGGAACCTATATAAGGTCCTTGGCGCCGGTTTAGAGGATAAGACCTATATTTTAGGCAAATTGTTAAATGGAAAGTGGGCTTTGATCAATGAAAAAGTTTGGGGTTATCTTTTTGCGGTTGAAGATTGATATTGCGAGCTCCTCATACCCCTCCTTAGGGAGGGGACATTTTTTATATGCTCTCGGAAAGCTTACTCAATTTACTAAGGGGTTGGTTAATCTATGGGCAACAGCAAACGGAACGTGGGAGAACGGATTGCCTACTATCGAAAACTGCAGGGTTTAACGCAAAAAGAACTGGGAGCATTAGCCGGGGTCCGGCAGGAACGTCTCAGTAATATTGAAACCGGAATGAGAGTTGTCCCGATATCCCGCCTGGCGCGGATTGCCTGGGCGTTAGGAGTGTCACTGAAGGAATTGCTGGGGGATACGGAAGGAGAAGAGAAATAGCCTGGGAAATTTTACTTGATTTTTGTTTCGGAATAACCCCGCAAAACCGCAGGTTTATAACGTATCTATTTAAGAGGAAGCAAAAATTTCTCTTATAAATTTAAAGAAAAGGGTTCATATAGATGCTTATTATTGACAGGTCTGTTGGTCAGCGAATTGCTTTTTACCGCAAAGTAATCGGCTTAAAACAATACAAGTTAGCCGGTAGGGTCGGCATGCAAAAAGAGAGTTTAAACAGGATTGAAGTTGGTAAGTCAATCACTAAATTACCGACTTTGGTGCGGATAGCTTCGGAACTTGGTGTTACTTTGGATGAACTTTTAGGAAAAGAATAAACAGTTTTACTTCTTTTAATTATTTCCCCCTTAATTTTTATCCCCTCCTTGGCGAGGGGATTTTTGGGTTTTTGGCTGGTTTTCAGGAATTTACCATAACCATAAAGATGAACCGCCTTGCAGCGAGGCAAAGACGTGAATAAGCAGAAAGATTGTCCCAAAAATAATTGCACAGGCTAAGGTCCCTGTAAGGGTGGGCTTCAGCAATTCCTCCCAAAAAGATTTCATAAATGTAGATTTCATAAATGCTCCCTTGCTTTTTAAGCTTAGATTAACCAATAAGATAATTTTATATAACAAACCCCCAGCCATTGGTTGGGGGTTGTTTATCAATCCTTAACGGGCAAAAAATTAACCGGCCCGCACGTGTTAAAACAAGCATACAGGCCGAGGCGAGAAGGATTAAGAATTTTTGATTGTATACAATATACCACAAAATTTAGCGGCATGCCATATTTCGACTAAAAATTCTAATATTCAGAAAATTGAGATTAATCACAAGGGTGTATTTCTCCTTGTCTTGAAAAAATGTAAATTATCCCAAGGTTTTTTAGCAGGATTAAGACAAGAAAATGTTGAATTATAGCAAAAAAGTTATCAGCAAAAAGAATAATAACATATTGTCGTTGGGAGAGGTGGGTGCTAGAGCAATGCCTAGGATTAACATTTGGTACAAAGAGAAATACATTCTGCTCCTGCTCGCAGTGTTGCTTTTTCTAATTGGTTTGTATTTATCTGTAACCTTTTTGAATTCAGGCAAATTCTTTTCTGATGTCCGGATAGGCGGGATTGCTGTGGGCGGCTGTGACCGGGTTCAGGCGCTGGAAGCCCTGGAAGGGGCTTTGGCAAAAGTGAAATCCATACCGGTTTCATTTTACAAAGACGATTATATTTATCAAGCCCAATTAGGGGACCTGATTATGCCTGTTGATCTTAATAGTTTGGTTGAATCGGCCTGGCAGAATGAGCAAAAGCGCAACTGGTACTCCGGACTGGCAAGTATAAATTTAAACCATAAAGTGGAATACCCCGTTAACTTCTCCTATAACCCCCAAAAAGTAGCTGAATTAATGCAAGTCTGGGATAAAAAATTGGGGAGGACAACAAAAGACGCCTATTTGGAAATAGACGGGCAGGGTTTGCTTGTTATTAAGGAGCAGGCAGGTGAAGTAATAAATGAGTCTGCGACATTTCAAACTTTGCCGGCTAGTTTGGCGGAAAGCGGGGAAATCAGGCTGCCGATCGCCGTGGAAAGGCAGGAACCTAAAATTACGGCGGCGATGCTGCAGGACATGGTCCAGTTATCTGTTTATTCTACTTATTATAATACAGCGGAAAAGAACCGCAGCCATAACCTGGGTTTGGCTGCCACCAGTATTAATAAAAGCCTGGTGAAGCCTGGGGAAGTATTTTCCTATAACGGCACTGTTGGCCCGCGTACTCCTGAGAGGGGCTACCTGGAGGCGAAAATTATTGTGGGCAATAAGTATGAGTCCGGATTAGGCGGGGGAATCTGCCAGGTATCAAGCACCCTCTATAATGCCGTCCTGCTGGCAGGCTTGGGGATTATGGAAAGGTATTATCATAATCTGGCTGTTGCTTACGTACCCATGGGCAGGGATGCAACAGTAGATTACGGCCACCTCGATTTTAAATTTCAAAATAATACCGCTGCGCCGGTCTACGTTCGCTCCATCAGCCAAGGCGGCAAATTAACTGTCAGTATCTATGGGAATGCCAAATACAAACAGAAGATCGAAATAACCAACGTGGTTAACCAGACAATACCGTTTAACACAATTACGGAGAACGACTCCACTCTGGAACCTGGTGAGCAAAAGGTGGTTCAGGAAGGAAAACCCGGTTATAAAGTAAGTGCTTTTCGCTCTACCTATGATCCAAACGGCAAGCTGATTACAACTGAACAATTGTCTCAGGATTTCTATCAACCGCTGGACAAACTTATTTTGGTGGGACCGGAGATTGTTTCCCCGCTCGGTCCTCCGGGAACCAAAGACCCGAAAGATCCGAAAACCAGAAGCGGCTGAGGTTAATAAACCAAAGAGTTTTCTTGTGTATTCTCAAATTCCGGTTCCTGATACATTTGATTATCAGCATAGTCTGGATTATTTTGTTGATTTGCCTGATGCATATTCGGGGAAAATACGAAGGGATGGGCCAGCCATTTGATGGAATAGGCAGTTACTACGCCATAGACAAAATTGTTCCAGATTGCTGAGTAACCGGTTTTGGTCAGGTGGGGATTAGATGTCCAAATTTTTAACCTTTGACCGACATTGAAAAAGACTTCCCAGGTGAACATTCCCAAAATAGTACCTTTGAGAAGGGCTAAGTCCGTACCGAAAATTTTATAGATTTGCACCATAAGCACTCCGATAGCACTTCGGGAAAGCAAGTGATAAATTTCCCCGAGAATATAATTCTTGCGTCGCTTGGTTTTATAAGGTCGCATAAAGATCGAGCCGGCTATATGCCCATACAGGATTTCGGTTTTACCGGCTTTATATAATAAGAGGTTTGAGAGGGCCATGGCGACAGCGCCCAGAAATCCTCCGGTTACTCCCAATAAAACTGAATCTTTAATCAATTTACCCCTTTTT
>DATMXV010000169.1:0-3927 GCA_035561335.1 Desulfitobacteriaceae bacterium | reverse complement strand
TTCTTCAGTATGCAACTGTGAGTCAAATCTCTTTCTGGCAAATTCTATTATTTCGTTATCATCCACCATTTTTACCTCCTATCCATGTGATGGAACAATAGGCCACCCAAATAGACGGTTATTTATCATCTATTACATTTCCATCTCCCGTCACTGGTATCGCTTCACCCACTCCGCCCGAAAAAATTGCCGCTAAGGCATCCGGTCAAAGTTGATTTCCGATTCTGCTGAAAGGGACACCGTTTGCAAACCTTGATTGTCGATATCGGGAAACTAACTGAAACAGCATAATTTTTAAAGTTTAGAATTATGTTTCTACATATCCGCCACACGATGTGGCGGCGTTCCTGCGCGCGCTTTTATATAACGGTGCGGATTACCGCTGCGTCATACTGCATGCATATAAATTGGCGGTAATCTGTGGTTATCTGCTTTGGGTCCCTTGCTACGATATCCATAATGTAATGAATGGGCCGTTTATCCAATTTCCCAGTACATTAAAGAACCAAATTGTGAATCCTCCACCACTTAAATAGCCCTTTTTTGAATTGACAGCTTTTGCCCAGCTGTTCTCCAATGAAACAGAAGATTGTATAAAACGGATTTTTAGAGTTGAAAACCGAAGATAGAGAAAATCCCCCTCATTGTTAGCCTTTTCTTGGATCGATTCGGGGGACAGCACGATTAAATTAATACCAGGTATTTCAGGAATTGTTTCAGGATCGATATTTTCTGAAGAAAGTATAATACTATCTTCCTTATTGATGAGCTCGTAATCTGGTAACTTTTTCTCAACAAGAGCAATTTCCAAGGTACGCTTTACAATTATTTTCCGGGAGCTGTTAGTAATATTGGGCCAAGCAGTAGGTACAGTTATTGCAAGAACTAAAGTGATGCTTAAAATAAACTTCATTTTCTTACTCACTTAACTGCCACCTCCTATCGAGCAAAAAACAATGAATGTTGGTACTACTAATTTGCTAAAACGATCCCCAGCAAAATCGATAATTCCTCCAGGATGTATTATTATAACAATACAACTTTCACAAAAGACGACATGCAGATTTACCGCTTTCAAGCCAGTGCTCCACGTTTTTATGAACTTATCCTTAGAACTGGATCCTCTCAGAATTTTATTAATATTGAAGAGAGCCCGGGGCCTTTCTCATTAGTGCCATCATTAGGACCAAAACTGCAATTGAATAAATAAACATTGGTATAAACCCTATGGCTAGTAGAAATGGAGCTACTACACCTAAGGAAAACCATATGGCAAATATAACCTTGAAAAAAAGGTAATGTTTCCACCTATGGTACGCCAACTCTTGTAGAGCGTCATTGGATTGGTCTTTTGCTAGGTTAATAATTCCAAGACACAGGTGATATACAAGAAGCAAATCTAATACTGTAACTATGATTCCAACAAAAAACAATCCTAACGATAAGGGATCGATCATTACTTGCCCAACCGGGTTCTGAACTTGGTATAGGCTAAATAACGATAGAACCACCAGCGGTATCGAGTATTTTTTCGCGTTACCAAATTCAGAATTATATGAAGACAAATTCCCCAACCCAGAATACATAAACAGGTATCCTATAAAATTAGGTAAAATATCCACGCCTTGAATTCTGAAGTCGAACATAAAGAGAAATCCCCAAAATATCGAACCAAAACCGTTCAATACTTTCACTCCTCTCTTGATCTACTTTACTATTCCCTGAAAGCTGTTTTGTCTAACGTCAGATACCCGACGTGTCCGTCCCTTCAGGGCTAGCGCAAGACTTGCTTATATTGATGACAACTTCAAAGGTGCAAGTCTTGTGACAGAGGACATATGTGCGTCAAACCCCCATCAAGGGAAGTTAAAAAACTCGGACAAGTGAAATAAACTCACAAATCCGAGCAGTTTACTTTTATCAATCTTCCATAATGCCAGGTTAATCCGCTCAGGCAAGCAGAAAAACTATTTTCGTCAAAAGCTCACTTTCCGGCACTTCCAGCGGTGAATTAAAATAATACTCATAAACTACCCCGGCAGGTTTATATCCGTTATCATCTATCCACTTGCTCATTGCTTCATAAGTCGGTCCCATATCTTTATATGGACCGTTATAAAGACAAGCCGCCTTTTTTCCCGCCGGTATCACACTTGAGATAATTTCACCTTTACCTGTGATTTTCTTAGCAACCGGAAAGCCCATTTCCACATTGAGATTTTCCATATCCATATTATAATAAGCTGTGAAGGGAGCATCAACCGGTTGTTCTCCAAGTTCAGTAAGATATTCCATGATAATTTTATAGGCTTTGCCTATCTCCTGGGGCAGTAAAGCCAGTGAAGTAACCTTTTTTACGGAAAGTACCGGTTGTTCCGCTGTTTCAATTAGCTTAAATTTATTTTCCACTAGTATCCCCCCTGTTTTTTATACAATACCCCATACTATTGTAAACTGGACAGTGCTTAGGTATATTGATAGTAAATTAAGTTAATCACCTCCTTCCTAACTTAAGTGTTCTCTTTCAACTGGAAATATCCTTCAATAAACACAGGGTAAGGAATAAATCCGCAGGTAAAAGGCACACCGCTCTGAAAAGCAGCTAATTATTAATTAGAAAAATAAAAAGGGGCCGTAAAAGACCCCTTAACAACTAACTTTTAAATTATAAATACTAAGCTTGTTTGACAGGTGGTTTTGCCATAACGATTAAAATCAAACTGATAAAACAAAGAATACCGGAAATAACAAACGGTGTGGAACTTAATTGACCCGCCACCGGGCTCTTCATCAAATCATAAAGCATCGGACCGGCAACACCGGCAATACCGTAAGAAAGGAAAACAGTTCCATAGTTCATGCCTAAGAACTTGGTACCAAAGAAATCTGCGGTAAGAGAAGGATAAAGAGCAAGGAACCCACCGAAGCAGAAACCAACCAAAGAAACCCCGACAAGGATCATGGTTCCGACAAACAACTTCAGACAGATCATGGTGATTCCACAGATTACAAAGATCAGCATTAAGGTCCTGATCCGGCCGAATTTATCGGAAATTGTGCCCCAGAGAATACGTCCCAGTGAATTAAACACGGAAACGATCATTACTGCGGAAACCGCCAGGGCTGCATTAAGTCCCTGGGCCGTGGCAATTGGTAAAGCCTGACCGATTATCATTAAGCCGGCTGCCGCGCCAAATAAATAGGAAACCCAGATCAGGTAGAATTGAGGTGTTTTCATCATTTGGCTTGTTGAATAATCCGCCCCGACGGCTTTAGTGCCGCCGCTAACCGGTTCCGGAGGATTCCAGCCTGCAGGCTTATATCCCGGAGGCGGGTTTTTCAGGAACTGGGCGCCGACAATTACGCAAATCCCGAATATGATTCCGAGGTAAGTAAAGGTCGTCAGGATCCCGACACTGGTAATAAAGGATTTAGCAATTGGGGTGAAAACGAGAGCCCCGGCGCCGAAGCCAGCAACTGCCAAACCGGTGATAAGGCCTTTTTTGTCAGGGAACCATTTTACGCAGGTTGCCAACGGGCAAACGTAGCCGGCGCCGATACCCAGACCGCCAATAACGCCAAAACTGATATAAAGCCAGGTGACTGATGTTGTAAAGCTGGATAAGATCAGGCCAATTGCCAGTAAAATACCGCCAATTGAAGCAACTTTCTTAGGACCTATTTTATCCTGAATTTTACCGAAAATAATCGTACCGATAGCAAACATCAGAATTGTGATGGAATAAGTTAAACTGGTAGCTGCAGGCTCCCAACCAAACTTCTCAATTAAGGGGGCTTTAAATACACTCCAGATATAGACAGCGCCCAAGGCAACCTGGATCAGGAGGGCGCCGATAACTACGAACCAACGATTCATAACTTTCTCAGACAAAATTCTCTCCTACTTTCTTTTTATTTTCTATCTGT
>DATMXV010000168.1:0-6890 GCA_035561335.1 Desulfitobacteriaceae bacterium | reverse complement strand
TAATAATACTGCGTTTGTTATTATTCCTTATGGGAATTTTTTGTCCATTCATTGTTATCAAATAACACCTTCCCGTTCTTGTCGCTGATAACCACATTGGTCAATTTCCTTACTTCCTGCCTGAGCAATTCCGCCTTTTCCGGCGGTAAGGGAATAATGAAAGCCTTCTGATTATCCACCGGCATCGTTGTTGTTATGTTGTTGGCATAATAGCACGTGATCCTATCAGCATCTCTTAAAAGATTGCTGTCATTAATGATCACCGTGGAAAGCTCGATGCGGCCATACTGGGAGCTACCGCCACTTTCGCCGATGGACACAGGTACAATATCCGAGTTGTCGTCTCCGCTTCCGCCGCCTTCCTTAATGATGTTCCCGTCCTGGTCGGCAGTCAGACGCCTTGTTTCTATCAGGGTGCTTATGTTTTCCGGAACAATATTTTTTTCCTGTTCACTTTTATCCTCACGTTTGATTTTATAGAGCACAACAGTAAAATTACCGATGTTTTCAACCGCCAGCGGCGATATCTTGTTCTCTTTCAAATATTGGTTAAGCTGGGCCTCCGTAAGCGAGGAATATACCTTGTCGTCGGGTTCATTCAGAGTGGACATCTTTTGGCCTTGAGCGCTGTCGGTTTTAACAATGGCCCATTCCTGATTATAAGCGATCGTGTATAAAAAATTGGTGCCGTCGGCTTTCTTTTCCAAGACATAACCGCTCTGGCCATCCTGTTGTAAATAGGCGCTCGGCATGATATCCCCGTAATCCATCGTTCTCATCACCTGGGCCGAAACACGCAGCAGGGTTGAAACGTACGGATCTTCCTGTTGATCAATTAGGGACTGTTCATCGACTTTTTTCATCTCCGCTAGGGACAGACCGAAGGAAGCGGCAACATCCTTGTCCACCTCCTGCAGGAAGGCGTTTGTTCTTTGGCGTGCATCCACCGTATCCTTGCCGTCCACCGTTTGGGCATTGGTCAGCAATACGGCGCCTAAGACAAGGAGCAGCGCTACGGATAAAACTGACCATTTATAGGAACCCTTGCCGAATAATGAAATCATGGTTATCCTCCTTTTTATTTGGGACTTGCGGTCAATCAAGGCGACAGTGCCATAAGCATTTTTCAGGGAACAGCTCTCCAGCAGTTTAATGATGACCCGTCCGTAGCCGCCAGCATGATTGGCTCCTATCTTGGACAAAACGTAAGCATCGCAAGCTATTTCACTGTCTTGACGCCAATAGTAAAATGCAGCCCACAGAACAGGATTGAACCAGTGAATAATCCCCATGATGCTGATTAGACCATTGACCACTGTATCTTTCCGTTTGAGATGGGCCAGTTCGTGAAGTATGACATACTCAAGTTCATCATAGGTCAGCCGGGTCCCGATTCCCGCAGGCATCAGCAGTTTGGGACGGACCAAGTCGCAAACGGACGGGGTTTTGCAGTTATCCGTTTCGAGGATAACCAGCTTGCCGGATAAACCCAGCCTGCTTTGGCAGGAGGCGCTAAGCGCCAAGATATTTTCATCCGAGCAAGGCCTGTAATTTTTCAGTTCGCGGCTAAACCTTCTTTCTCTTACCAGGGTGAAAAATCCAAGGCCCGCCATTCCTGCCAGCCAGACCGAGCAAAAAAACGGCAAGTAAAAATCATGCCTGCTATCGTCGCTGGTTGGCAGGCCGGGACTGTCCTGAAACGTATTGGCCTTGGCTGCGTTAGGTAAATCGAGCAGATTACCGTTGCTATCTTGCGCTAATCCCGGATTACCAAGAGAATTAACAGGATGGGTAGGTATAGTATAACTGGGTACGCCGGAAAAAAGTCCCCAAAGATTAAACGCACTGAAAGGCGTCTCCGGCGCATAGGGCACCAGCAAACGGATCATGACCAAAAACCAGACCCAAGAGTGCCACTTGACGTTTAATTTATTGCCCAGAATCAGCTTGAGCAAGATGATCACGATCGTTAGAATGCCGGCCATAGTCGAAGCGTAAAGCACCCATTGAAAAACAGGAAGCAAAAAACTCATTGAGAACCGGCCTCCTCCCTAGGTTGTCTCTCTCTTGGCCTTTTCCTCAAGAATTTGCTTCAATCCGGTAATATCCTCCGGACTTAATTCACATTCCTCAATAAAGTTGGCCAGCATCATATGCGGTGAATCATCGAAAATGCGCCGTAGGAATGATTGACTTTCTGCCCTGATGCATTCATGTTCCGAGAATAACGGGTAGTAATGGTAGGTTTTTTTATCCTGGGGGTCGATTTGAAATCCCAGCATTTTTTTCTTCAGTAGCCTATTGATCAGTGTCTTAATTGTTTTGGACCGCCAGACCGTATTTTGGGACAAATATTCAACCACCTGGTTCGCCGTGCAAGGGGCTTCAGCCCATATTGCTTTCATGACCTGCCACTCGGCATCCGATATCTGCGGCAAGTGCTGCATATCATGTCTGCCTCCTATTACAAATGTAATATGTATAAGAATATATTACATTTGTAATAGGTATTTGTCAATACATCACCCGGTTTACTTCCACTGATTTCAGTACGGGAAGGAATTTTATAAAGCCTACGGGTTCCACCATCGGTTCAAAATGGTGTTCATGGTACAGGGTACTGAAAATACTATGTATTATGTTTTTTCTTTCTCCCCTTGGATCGAGGAGAAATATGATATATTTCTCCTCGATCCAAAAAGAACATCCTCCCGGCAAATCCAAATAGGCATAGGATTCTTGCCTTTTCTCAATCCTTCCCCTGACATCATAGGTAAGCTTCGTTGCATTCGCCGGTTTTATTTTCTCAAACTGTTCCACTTCATAAATTGGAGTCCCTGCTTTGAGGAATACGTCCCCTCGGACAAGCTTGAGATTGTCCTCAGTATTAATCTTTTCGTTAAAAATTCCTTCCTGAATTCTCCCTTGTCTTCTATTATTTATACTTATTACGCTTAATCCTCTATGTAATCAGGCCAATTAGCGTCGTCTATTGTTTTAAAGAATTCTTCTTTAATCATCGCTCCTGCGATGCGATGTTAGACAACCGACTTACCTTATGCGAAAGCCTCTGGGGGACAATAGCATGTCGGTAAAGCCAGGATTAGACAGCTTGCGCTGTCGAGTGGCCTGGTAAGTCAGGCCATATATGGTAAAGCCTGTGGGCTGATTCCGGGTCTGTGGCTGTAGGACGCTGCCGGACTTAAAACCGGTATCAATAGGTATACCCAATATGGACGTGGTTGGGTATAAGCAGGCCTGTTGACACACCTGCGGTAAGTAGGGTAACGACCACAACCGGATACCTACGTATGGATACACTATATGAAACCGTCAAACGTGACCTGCCTAAGTGCCGCTTATTGGTATATGGCAGAGAGCCCTAATAGTAGCCCAACGGCTTTCTGTAATGGAAAGCATATGGTTGAAGGGGGGTAGTATCCCAAGTTCTTATTTTGAAAGGAGTTGCTTTGAATGGAGCAATCAAAACTCGTGGAAAGACTGGAAGGTTATCGCCGTCGTAACTGCGCTGACCATTGCTATGTCAATAACGACCTTTATCACTTGTTTTATAGCAGAGATTTGTACATCATTGCCTATAACTCTGTAAAGTCCAACGACGCTGCGGAGACTTCCGGCTCTGATGCTACCTCCCTGCACGGCTTCTGCGAGGAATGGATTACTGAACTTATTTCTTCCATGCGTGACGAGTCCTACCAACCTCAGCCAAACAGAACAACGATGATTCTCAAAAAAAATGGTAAAATGCGCAAACTCAGTTTTCCCAACGGCAAGGACAAGCTGGTTCAGGAAGCTGTCCGCCTTATCCTGGAGTGCATCTACGAACCTACTTTCTCGAACCTATCCTATGGGTTCCGACCCAAGCGCTCTACTCAGGGTGCTATAGCTGAGGTGGAAACATGGCAGGGTATGATTTGGTTTATCGAAGGTGACATCTCTGCCTGCTTTGATGAAATCGACCATCGCATTCTGGAAAGGATACTCCGCGAACGTATCAACGACCAACGTTTCATCCGGCTTATTAATAAGATCCTCAAGGCCGGATACTTCGACATGCAACACTCTTTTCAGGGAACCAAAACCGGTAACGCTCAGGGTTCCTGTTGCAGTCCCATCCTCTGTAATATCTATCTTGATAAGCTGGACAGATTTATGGAATCCATTATCAAGTCAGACACTGCTGGCAAATATCGCAGGCAAAATCCTGACTATGCCAAGGCAAGATACCTTTACAAAAAGGCGGTCGGTAATGACAGCGATGCCAAAACTATCAAACAACTGAAGCACGCAATGGAAAACCTCCCGTCCGGTGACAGATATGACCCCAATTTCCGCAGAGTGAGATATGTGCGCTACGCCGATGATTTTCTAGTTGGTATGATTGCCCCTAAAGCTTATGCAGTCGTTTTGAAGCGGAAAATCAAGGAGTTCTTAAAGAATGATCTCCATTTGAGGTTGAGCGATGAGAAGACCAAAATTACACATGCTGCAGAAAACGAGGTAACTTTTCTTGGATATATTATTCGCAAGGGCACCGGCAAACACTACAAATTTCACAGCAACCCTTTTGACTCAACCCTCCGTGTCTTCATGAGTACGGAGGGTATCCTGAAAAAGCTAAGTGAAAACGGCATGTGTAAGGGCAACGGTTATCCCATCGGTATCTCCCGCCTCCTCAGGGAACCCCCGGAAGAAATCATCAAATACGGCAACCAGGTATTACGCGGACTCCTGACTCAGCAGCGTGGGTGCTCCAACTTCCATGAGGGCTGGCGCATCCAATACATTGTAATGTATTCTATTGCTAAAACCCTGGCACGCAAATTCGACATCAGCGTAAAAAAAGTATTCGCCCGTTTTGGAAGTTCGCTATCGGTCAGTTACAGAAACGCCAAAGATAAAGTCTGTTCGGTTTCGTTGGCTCTATACAAATCTTTTGCGAGACAAAAGGACTTCTTTGCTAAAATCAGGTCGGCTGTTTTATCTATTCCCTTGTCAAGGTACAACTTGAGGAATCCTCTGGCCCATGTCTGCTACATCTGCGGCAATCCGCATTTCCATGTCAGCATGTACCACAGGAAAACAAAGAAGAAGCTTGATAAGCCCTATTCCCCGATTGTCACTGTCTTGCTGTCTATCAACCGGCGACAGATTCCTTTATGCGGACACTGCTTTGCTAATGTCGAAGCTGGCAGGTTCCAATTGAATCAGCTGAAACGACGATAACTCATTTGGAATATGGAGAGCCGTATGCGGTGAAAGTCGCTTGTACGGTTCGGGAAGGGGCGGGTTAATTCGTTAATCCGCCTATTTCATCTATCCTTCCGAGGTTATCAATCATTTCGCCGATTAAGCCGGCATCGGTAAATTCCACCTGATAAAAAGGTTTCATGTTGATGCGGACGGCATGAATCTTAGCCTGATCAACCGGATTGATCTGAGCGGTTGAATATGTTTCTGCCGCACACCCCATTGTGAGGATCATAAGGAAAATAATCAGTAGCGCTGAAATAATATTGCTTCGCTTGTTCATAGGGTACACCTTTCAAATTCTTTTTTGGGGTTTTAGCTGATAATTTCTGTTTTGCACTGGCCTTTCCAGTATTTATTTCATTATGTTCGGCAATGAATCCCTGTCGTCGCTCTCTGCCAGAACCGCCCCATCCGGACCGACCATATATTTCCAGTAGCTGAAAACTGTCTGTCCATTGACTACCAAGTGCCAGTCTTTGGTCAGGGTGATCTGATACTTGCCGTCAGGAGTTTTTTCGGCATTGGTTTTATAGTCGACCATCGCTGCCGCTCCATACTCCCCACCGGTCGGCACCCGGATCGTTTTCACATCGCCGGATTTAGCTGGAAAATCGGGATGCTCTTTCAGTACTTGCTGAATAGCGTTTTCTTCGGATAAGACTGTCGTCTTTCCGGCACAACCTCCAGTTAAGAGGGCCAGAATTAACACCATAACAAAAATCTTTTTCAATATGTTCTCCCTCTATCCTTATTTTTCCTCTTTCAAAGATATAGACGGTTGAATCCCTCTATTTATTGCGTAACTGCATCCAAATTCAAAAAAACGAAAACAATATTTTACTTTTTACAATTTCAAAATAAAATTTATGCAAAACAAGCATTTTAGGGCATAAAAAATTATAAACCCACTTTTAACTAAGTTAAAAAAGTAGGTTTGTCTACTTGGAAAGTTAGGTCGAAAAAGATGCCACCTGTTACGGTCCCATTATTGCTTATTTGACAGACTAAGTAATAAAACAAAGGAACCATATCTTTTCCAAAGAAGCCCTCTCATGGGGGTTCTTATATTACGTTCAACTAGCCAATGGAAGCATAAATTTTCCTTTGGACCAAAAAGGAAGCATTAAATTTCTTAAGACATTCTGTTCAAATTATACTAAGATACTTAATATCCTATCCGACCACAAGAAGACTATTTTGGGACTACCCAAAATGAGGATAGAATCACTACAATTCCTCTCCTTCTGAATTCTTAAAATTCCAAATAACACAATGTTCTTCATAGATTCGTGGGTTTGCATGGTGGAGGCGAACTAACACTTTTCAAAACCCTGCAAGCAAACTATTCCGTCTAAAATAATTATTCTAAAGTGAAAAATATATAAACAACCCTTCCTTTATGTTTTAGGATATTAATATCGTTATGTAAAGCTTAGTCTAAAAACCCGTATGAACTAAGCCTTTTCTACTTATTATTGACCGCCACAACCACTGTGATTACAAAAGGAAGGAATTGGTTTAAATTCATTCCTGGCAATCGCTTTTGCTACATCAACAATGTCACCACTAGCTCCAGTTAATACCCGAAGACCTCCATTAATTAGCGCTTCTTCAGC
>DATMXV010000167.1:0-3546 GCA_035561335.1 Desulfitobacteriaceae bacterium | reverse complement strand
TTATCTGAAATAACATAATATTAAGCATTGCAGGTGACCTTTGCCTAGAGGTGAAGGTCTTTTTCATAAATGATCAGAAAGGAAGTTGGAACTGATGGAATTCCTTACTCCTGAGTTGATAGGCGCCTTGTTATCGATTATCTTAATTGACCTTACGCTTGGCGGTGATAACGCTATCGTCATTGGGATGGTTGCCCGGACCGTACCTGTCCCTCAGCAAAAAAAGGTTATTCTCCTGGGTGCTGCCGGGGCCTTTATAGTACGGTCCCTGACAACAATTATTGCCGTTGAGCTCTTAAAAGTTCCGGGTCTTTTATTGGCCGGAGGTATTTTTCTTTTACGGATGGCTTACAACCTTTTAAACGAGAGCGAAGGTGATAACAATATTAAATGCAGTACGGGTATCCTGGGGGCTGTCCAGACCATTATTATTGCTGATACGATCATGGGCTTTGACAACGTCCTTGCGGTAGCCGGGGCTGCCCATGGAAATTATTCCTTAGTAATCTTCGGGCTGATGTTCAGTATCCCGATTGTCGTCTGGGGGAGCACCTTGGTGATTAAGGCGATCAAATATTTTCCTGTAATTATTGATTTGGGGGCAATTGTAATTACCCTCACAGCCGCCCGCATGATTATGGAAGAACCTTTTCTCGCCCGCTACTTTACAAACTCCTGGATCCATACGGGAGTCATGGCCTTCTTAATTACAGTTATGCTTGCTTCCAAAAAAGTAGCTATATTAAGATAGGCAAGCGTGAGACCCCTTTGCTGTCAGGAATAAGATTAAGAAAACTCGCCTGCCGTCTTTAATGAATAGACATATGAAGCTTTGTATTCCTGTGAAGCAGCATTACTTTCGGGCTCCCACCCTTTCAAGGTCACATCTTCAGGGGTTATTTCAACTGTCCAAACACAACCTTCCCACCAGCCTGAGGTCCCTGAATTGACATAAAAACAGTTACTCTTACTGTCTTTCAAAATCTTGGGGTTATGAGTATGACCCATAATGATACTGCATCCATACTGACGAATCTTATCTGCGACCAGCCCTTCATTAAAACTCAACTCTGTTTCAATTTGCGGATTTTGCACACTTCCGAGCATGTTTACCCATTGGTTTTTTTCATAAAAAGGCGCGAGCGGAAAACCTTCAATGTTTTTCTTGAAAATTTGTTCTGTAAATGAATCAAGCTGATCAAGCGGGTTGCCGATCCAATCAACCGCAAATTTTCCCATGAAATTGTGGGCGTCACAGTTGAACATGTCGAATTGATGCCCGTGCAGCAGGAGAATTTCTGTTTCATTTCTCTTAACCAGGGCAAAGTCGTAAACCTGGATAGCGGGAAAACCGTTCTGTTGAAGGATGTTAACGGCGGCATCTTTCAGCCACACCTCATCATGGTTGCCCCGGATTTTCACAAAGCGGCGCGGATCGGTATTTATATAGAAATCTTCCGAAAACTTGTCGTATAGCTCACTATAATTATCAAGGATCGGCTTGACTTTGCTTAAAGGATTAATCCTGGTATACAGTCTGTCACAATACCAGAATTCCTCACAATCGCCAAGCGTAATAACGGTCCAGCAATCGTTCTCCATATAATGTGTCAGTACCCGTTTAAACAATTCCCTGTTTTTATTAAAATGATTGATTCCGGCCCGGATGTCCAGGACTGATTCCATATGCATATCGCTGAAGACCACATATTTATGGTTTTGATCAACATTTGCCAACGCTGCTGTTCTTGCCTGGAACTCCAGTTTAAATTGCCCGAAATCCTCCGGCCAGACTTCGTAATCAGTCTTGATGCTTTCCGACAACTGTTTAAGGACCGGAAGCGCCAGATCCAGAAGGTTAATATTCTGTCCGGCAAGGGTAACGATCTGATCAAGTTTGCCTACAGTCAGCAAAGGGCCAACTATTTTGTCTTTTAAAAAAAATCTGTCAGCGCCGGCTTTATGCACCAATGAGTCTGCCAATTTCTTAAGCAGCGGTTCTTTCATTTTCCTGGTCAGGGAATCCGCAGCCTTGCAGGCCTCAATTAATATACTTAAGCGCTCACCGGTAATCACTGACCACTTCAAACCGGTCGTTAATTTATCGGACTCAGCAAATTTATTTTCTGAGATCCAGTCTATTGCCTCCCCGAGGTCGCCGCCCAGATCGCAAAAAACCCGTAAATGGGCCGCAACATTATCTTTCTCCATCTCACAGATGGATTGAATCAGCTGCCGGCCCTTATTGCTCTGTCGGTATGCCCTCACCTTTTTCCAAATTGCCAATAAATCATAACGCATTCCGGCGTCCCCCTCGTTTTATCTCCTAATTTATAACCTATTAAGCAAAGATCCCTTATGCCACCGGATCCTGCAAAAAATAAAACCAGGGTGCCTGACAGCAATTTGGGGTTTGTTTAGCAAGCAGCTAAAGTAAAACTCCTTGACAAACATATGTTCGGTAACTAAACTTAAATTGACCGGTAGTTATACCGGTCCTGTCTTTTAAGAAGGCGGGCTGTACTTACCGGCCGGGGCCCGCCGCCAAAATAGACACCAAAATAAGAGAAGGAGGGAAAATCGAATGGCAGTAACCAAAACCCCTGTAGGATCTACTATCAGATTAAGTTTGGTTACAGGTCTGGATGCTCAGGGCGGTCCGGTCCTGCGCACCACAAGCCTTGGTAATGTAAAGCCTGCCGCCTTGGACCAGGATCTTTTTGACGTGGCCAACGCCCTGGCCGGCTTGCAGGAATACCAGCTTAACAGCATCAGCAGAGTGGATAACGCCGAATTAGCAGAAGCTTAGTTGAATTCCGGGAACACTCTCAGACAAAACGGCAAATGAAGCCGCTAAAATTATAAGGAAAGGAGGAAGAACTTTGGCTGCTACGCAAGTTTTAAGAATGGTTTTTCTTAACTCCCTGAACAAGCAGGTCACCATTAATCTGAACAACCCGAAAGATACCCTGACTGCTGCCGAGGTGCAAGGAGCTATGGACACCGTAATTGCCAAAAATATTTTCATATCCGGCGGCGGCGATCTTGTAGCAAAAGTCAGCGCCAGGATTATCGATACCTCAACCAACGAGCTGTTCAGCGCCTGATTTTCAACGATACCACGCGGGGAGGATACTATCCTCCCCCTTTTAGCAAGATAAGCGCAAAGGAGGGTTAAATTATGGAAGAGTTCTGTAGATTGGCGGCTAATTACGGCTTTCCGATGATTGTTGCCGGCTACCTTCTGGTAAGACTGGAGCCTGTCATCAGAGAACTGCAGAAAAGTATAACTTCACTGACCATTGTGGTAGCCCGCCAGAGCGGAATGGATATGGATGAAATAGATGAAATAATAAATAGCAGGAGAACCTGCTAGGCTGACAAAACCGGAAAAACAAACAATAACAAAACAACGTTAAAAAACCCGCTTCAACTCAAATTCAAATGTCAGAAGCGGGTTTTTGTTCTGGCCAAGGAAATTTTTCTTCATTAACTCTTAACATGATATTCACAGGATGGTAACAACTTCAGTTTATTATTTTAGGT
>DATMXV010000166.1:0-2662 GCA_035561335.1 Desulfitobacteriaceae bacterium | reverse complement strand
TAATATTGGAGGGATTATTAATGAATGATTTAAAAGTGAAGAACTCAACCCGGAATCATGACCTTTGTGACAGCTTTTGTCCTTCGAAGGGAAATATCGAAAAGTTCAGAGAGAGAGTTCTGGAAGTAGCCGGACTTTCGGAGATATTCAAGGTCCTTGGTGATGAGACCCGTACAAAAATCCTATATTTATTAGCTCATAATAAACTTTGTGTCTGCGACATCGCCGTTATCCTGGAAATGAGTTTACCGGCGGTATCACATCATCTGCGGCTATTAAAAGCATTTCGGCTTGTTAAATACGTCCGGGAAGGAAAGATGGTTTACTATTCTTTGGCTGATGAGCACATAATTAATTTAATCCGGGAAGCACAGGAGCATTTTGCCGAAGAACGGTAATTGAATCTCTGAACATTAGGGCATTATAGAAATGAAAGAAGGAGAGGGAATGCGTTATTCAACAGAAGGACTGGATTGCCCGAATTGCGCTGCTAAAATAGAACGGGAACTGCGGAAAGTTAAAGGTTTGGAAAATGTAACTGTTAATTTTAATTCCTTAAGTATTGAATTACCGGAAGAATTAGCGGAAGAAGCCTGTGCGGTCATTGCCCGGGTTGAACCGGAAGTTAAACTTAAAAAAATTGAAGGTTCAAAGGGTTCTTCCCAGGCAGAGGAAACAGACAAACGGTATAAGCTTTATTTAATTATCGGGTCCGGAGTGTTATTTGTGCTCGGACTGATATTTAATGAAACATTGCATAGGACACCATACTCCTGGGCAGAATTTGCAATTTTGTTACCCGCTTATTTCCTTGTTGGCTGGCCGGTTGTTTTAAGTGCGATTAAAAAATTAGCCAGGGGCCAATTGTTTGATGAGAATTTTTTGATGACTATCGCCACAGGCGGGGCCATAGCAATCCACCAATTACCGGAAGCGGTAGGAGTTATGCTCTTTTATGCGGTTGGAGAATACCTGCAGGACCGGGCAATCAGGCATTCGCGCCAATCTATTACCGCACTTTTAAATATTCAGCCGGAATATGCTAATCTAAAAGAACCCGGCGGAAGTAGTCAGGTTAGACCCGAAGAAGTCGGGGTTGGTCAGATTATAATCATTAAACCGGGCGAAAAAGTTCCCTTGGATGGAGAGATTATTGAAGGAACCTCATTCTTGGACACTTCGGCTTTAACGGGCGAATCTGTCCCGCGTAAAGTGGAAAAAGGAGAAAATATATTTTCCGGAATGATCAATGGTCAGGGACTCCTTACTGTGAAGGTGACCAAACCATTTAAAGATTCCTCAGTAGCCCGGATTTTAGATCTGGTTGAAAAAGCCGGTGAAAGAAAAGCGCCCACCGAACAATTCATCACTAAATTTGCCAATTACTATACGCCAATCGTCGTGGGAGCCGCCGTATTAATTGCAATTCTTCCCCCTCTTTTCCTGCCGGGCGCTGCGTTCAGCCAATGGATCTACCGGGCTTTGGTCTTATTGGTCATTTCCTGTCCTTGCGCCTTAATGGTTTCAATTCCATTAGGCTATTTTGGGGGAATCGGCGCCGCCTCGAAGAATGGGATTTTGGTTAAAGGGGCTAATTATATTGATGCCCTGGCCGAACTGGATACGGTCGTTTTTGACAAGACCGGGACATTGACCAAGGGTGTTTTTCGGGTAACGGAGACAGTAACCAAAAATAACTTTGCCCAGGAAGAACTCCTGGCTGCTGCAGCCGGGGCGGAAATATACAGCAACCACCCTATTGCCCAATCTATCAGGACTGCTTATAAGGAGAAGGCAGGGAAAGAAATCACAGACGAACAGGTTCAGGATTACCGGGAAATTCCCGCCCACGGGATCAGCGCCAGTGTCAATGGCCGCAAAGTCCTGGCCGGAAACGACCGCTTAATGCATAAAGAAAATATCCCCCATGAGGATTGCGATGTTACAGGAACAATTGTCTATGTGGCAATTGACGGGGTTTACGCCGGGTATATCGTTATCTCCGATGAGATTAAAGAAGATGCCAAAGAGGCAATAAGCCGCTTAAAACAGTTGGGAATCAGAAAAACCGTTATGCTGACCGGTGATGACAAAACTGTTGCCGCAAGGGTCAGCAATGAAGTGGGAATTGATTCGTATTTTGCGGAATTGCTGCCGGAAGATAAGGTTGCTAAGGTTGAAGAACTGGAAACGGAAATTAAGGACAGGAACCGACGAAAATTGGTTTTCGTTGGCGACGGAATCAACGATGCGCCGGTCATTACCAGGGCTGATATTGGCGTGGCGATGGGTGGGTTAGGCAGTGATGCCGTGATTGAAGCCGCCGATGTTGTTTTGATGGAGGATGCTCCCTCCAAATTGGCAAGGGCGGTTGAAATTGCCAGAAGAACCGGACATATTGTCCGGCAGAATATTTATTTGGCGTTAGGAGTAAAAGCTTTCTTCATCTTGCTTGGCGCCTTTGGAGTAGCCGGTATCTGGGAAGCGGTCTTTGCGGATGTGGGAGTAACCATCCTGGCAGTATTAAATGCCGGCCGGACAATGCAACGGGGAAGGATTCAGGAGTAGATCCGGTTTCAATCGGGATGTTACTGTTAAATTCTTTTCTTTCTTTTAATTATAATTTCCTGTAAAAAGAACAAAATAATAAGAATTAATGATT
>DATMXV010000165.1:0-2866 GCA_035561335.1 Desulfitobacteriaceae bacterium | reverse complement strand
TGTAAGGGCATAGACCCAGTGAGTGATGATAGGGTGAGTTCTTGGATAGTTAGGCGAAAGTCATGTAAAAATATTGCATTTTAAGAAATACTGCGATTGACGGAGCAATCCGTAGATATATTTCAAAAATTGAGATAGGAGGAATGGAAATGAACTATCGTATTGTCGAAAAAGGCGACTTTTATATTGTTGGATTTAAAAAAAGGATTACAATGCAGTTTAAAGGCATCAATCCACAGATAGACTCATTGGTACAAAAACTAACCCCTCAAATTATTGCTGAGCTAAAAGGCTTAGGCGATACGGAACCTAAAGGAATGCTCAGTGTTTCTGCGAATTTTCACGAGCGTACCACAGAAGGCTCCGAGCTTGACCAGTATATTGGAGTTGCAACTTCCAAAACGGGTTCAGGCGACTATGACATTCTGCATGTCGCAGCATCCACTTGGGCGGTATTTAAAGTAGTTGGTACTTTCCCGGATACCATTCAGGACACATGGGCTAAAATATACGCTGAATGGTTCCCGACATCAGGATATGAATTGAGCGGGGGACCTGAGTTATTATGGAATGAAACCCCTGATGTGAGTAAGCCGGATTATAAAAGTGAGATATGGATTCCTGTTCGCAAAATTGACGGTTAAATTCCCGATACCCAATGATAAATCCAACGCCGCCAAAGCGCCGTCATCGGAAATTTTCTCTCTTATATACGGCTGAAAGACACCGGGACCTGGAGATACTTCCAGCACGCGCATACCCGGTTTTAGTCTAAATATGAGATTATTTGTTTCTTTTCTTCTTTCATATCCAAGCCAAAAATGAGTTTGCCAAAGAACTTTTCATTAAAGTCATAGAAGGGAGCAAAAAAATCATAAAACCGCTTCCATTTTTGGTCTTCTCCGATCTATATAAATCAAAAAAGCCCGGCATGTAGCTGAGCTTTTCTATTTTTGAATTCCAGTTGAACCCGGTTGAAGATTTTTATTTATTACTGGCCGGTAAGCTGGGATTTAGTCTGCTGCACTTCGTCGTCCTTAGCCATGAGAGCGGGCTTATAATACCCTTTAGCTTGTGCCATCTGGAACAGCTTATACTGCGATGCTTCATCGTTATTACGGATCTGTTGAATGGCAGAACGCAGCGTGGGGTTCGCACATTCGGAAATGGTGTTGGCGTAGAATGTCAGATTGCTCTTTACAGAGGAAAGAACATCGTTGACCATTATTTTTTCATTTATCATTACTTATTTCCTCCTTTAGTTTAAAAAGCCTAACAACTGTTGTTTGGTTTTCATCGCATCCTGTGCACCATTCTGAAAAAACTGCTTAATTTGAGGATCGTTCGCTTGCTCGGCATAAGCCTGCAATTTTTGGTGAGCGGTTTCATGAGCGCCAATCAAATGACGCAGGTTCTGCAGTTCAGTTTGGTTTAGTTGTGACATAAGAAAAACCCCTTTCAAAATATTTCCGTATTTAGTATTTCAGAATGCGAACAGAATATTCATAGATAATAAAATTAAATCCCTGAAAAAGCCCTTCACACCGTAACGCAAAAAATCTACAGGATGGGCGCTATAAAAGCCTTTGCTGTGCCGGGCAATCCATAACGCCGACCGTGCCCGTTGCCTCAACAAATCTTAACTTCAAAGATAGGCTCGGGGCGTGGAAAGTGCGCTGGGGAATAGGCCGGATGAATTACAAGGTCAGTCCGGGGCTTTACGCCGTAGGCAATCCCGATCACACGTCCCCCGTGCTGGTCAGCGCGAACTACAAACTGACATTTGATACCTTGAGGAAAGAGCTTTCAGACTTAAATTGCTGGATTCTGATACTCGATACAAAGGGCATCAACGTCTGGTGCGCCGCCGGTAAAGGCACGTTCGGAACTGATGAACTGGTGGGTCGCATATCGAAAACAGGGCTTTTCGAGATCGTGTCGCACAGGACATTGGTTTTACCGCAGCTCCCGGTGTTAACGCCCCATAAAGTGACCAAGCAAACCGGGTTTTCTGTGATTTACGGCCCTGTAAGAGCGCGAGATATAAAGGCATTTCTCGATTCCAGCTTTAAGGCCACAGAAGAAATGCGCACCGTGAAATTCACGGCATGGGATAGATTGGTTCTAACGCCTGTGGAACTGGTGGCGGCCACAAAGACCTCATTGATGGTTTTCGGAGTATTCTTCCTGATAAACTTGTTTGCGGCAAGACCTTTCGGGCTTACTGATTTCATCGCTTATGCGGGCGCCGTGGTAATGGGAACCGTTATCACGCCCGTGCTCCTTCCCCTTATTCCCGGCAGGGCGTTTGCATGGAAGGGCTGGCTGCTGGGGCTTCTCTGGACGGCAGGATTTGTTTAGCTGAACGGCTGGTTCGCTTCCGGATTCCTGCTTCTTGCCATAGGTTATCTTTTGGTACTGCTGTCCATTTTCTAGGGTATATTTTATCGTTATGTAAAGCTTAGTCTAAAAACCCGTATGAACTAAGCCTTTTCTACTTATTACTTTACATTATCTCTTAGAATAAATTTGAGACTTAGCGTTTCAAATCAAATTCTAGATCCCTACTAATCAAGTAAATAAAGGTAATTTTGGCGGATAATCATTCCCCTTATTGGTTACTCAGTCAACTAGACTAAAAAAGACCCCGAAAGATTAGTTCTTTCGAGGTCAGATAATATTTGTTCAATTTTCCTTTAAACTTCTCTTACTTTAACCCCGGTCTTTGACCGCCACAACCACTGTGATTACAAAAGGAAGGAATTGGTTTAAATTCATTCCTGGCAATCGCTTTTGCTACATCAACAATGTCACCACTAGCTCCAGTTAATACCCGAAGACCTCCATTAATTAGCGCTTCTTCAGC
>DATMXV010000164.1:0-2101 GCA_035561335.1 Desulfitobacteriaceae bacterium | reverse complement strand
GAATAAAATGTATACTCAATAAGGAAAGATATTGTCAAAGAAAAACAGGTTGCTCAACTGAGCAACCAAGGTTATTTATTTGTATTCTTCTTGGGGTTTAAAAGTCTTACAAACAGTCTCATCGGATGTAGAAGCTTTACTGGATTGGTTGTTTACCTCAATCCCGGAAGCCATACAATGGTTTCCGCTTCCCCAATAACTGCAGGTATCAACAGTACACTTTAAATCCGGCATTGTCATAGTATCACCTCCAGAAGATAGTATCTCCTCCGGAAAATTCTTTATCCATATTTACTATTTTACAGTTTTAAGACAAGGAGAGAAGTTAAATAGCTGATTTAAATCCTCAAATCCCAACAATAGTGCTCAAAACAACACACGATGATCTCGGACTGAAAGAAAAGCTTACCTGGTTCAGCCAACAACCGGGGTGTAATTGGCTAATAAATATTCCGAAACAAACTGAAAACTCATTTCCTTTGTTAAAGATAACCCGTCGCGGAATCTTTTTAAATAACGGCGGGCAAAATTTTTATTTTCATCCCAGTATGGCCTTATTACGGATTATGAATATTTACAAAGGAAATCCGGACCGCTACCTTCTGGCAACAGGTTTAAAATCCGATGATATACTATTAGACCTTACTATGGGCTTAGGCAACGATGCTTTGGTTGGAGCTTGGGCGGTAGGCGAGCAGGGAAAAGTAATAGGAGTGGAACATTCTCCCGTCATTTGCGCTTTGGTTAACGACGGCCTGCGCAGTCTTGCTTCAGAATGTGTGCCAAAATCCAAAAATCCTGAGAAAGAACTGGCCTGGAAAGCCTTGTCTTTAGCTGCCGGACGGATCAAGCTTGCCTGGGCGGATCATTACAGTTACTTATGCCGGCAGCCGTCTGCATCTGCAGATGTAATTTTTTTCGATCCGATGTTTCGCTCTACCCGTCAAAAATCGGCCTCAATTAAACCGCTTCATTCCTGGTCAAACAGCCAATCCCTTCAAATCAAAACAATTCAGGAGGCAACTCGGGTTGCCCGCCGGCGCATTATCCTTAAAGAACGCAAAGGAAGTTCAGAATTCTCCCGCCTGGGCTTTGACATTTTATCCGGAGGGAAGTATAGTCAAGTAGATTACGGGATTATCTCTGTTTAGCTATTAAGGAGGACGGTTTCGTGAACCCATTGATAGTTATTATTGGTCCGACTGCAGTTGGCAAAACTGCTCTGGGGGTTGAACTTGCTCTGAATATTAATGGAGAAATTATCTCTGCCGATTCTGTGCAAGTCTATCGGTATTTAAATATTGGCTCCGCCAAGCCTACACTTTCAGAACAAAAAAATGTCCCTCACCACCTGATTGATTGTTTGGATCCTGATCAACCTTATACGGCAGCTCAGTTTCAAACTGAAGCAAACAATTTAATTACTGATATCAGGCAGCGTGGTCATGTTCCTATAGTATTAGGCGGAACAGGGTTATATGTCCGTTCTTTATTGGATCCTTATGATTTTTCCGAATGCAGTTCCGAACATCTGCGCAGGAAATGGACAGATTTCCTTAGAACAGAGGGAAAAGAAGCCTTATTCGAAACTTTAAAAAAAATTGATCCTCATAGTGCCGAACGTTTACACATTAATGACGTTGTCCGGGTTATCCGGGCCCTGGAAGTTTATGATTTAACAGGCAAAACCCTGTCCGGTCAAAGACGATTTGCCGATAATAATTATCTGCCTCTTGACAAGTCAATTATTTATGTTGGTTTAACTGCTCCCCGGGAGATTTTATATGAACGCATAAATTTCCGGTGTGAGCAGATGATTTCTCAGGGATTACTTGAAGAAACTCAAAGAATCCTGCAAAGAGGATATTCTCCAAAACTTAAGCCCCTGCGCAGTATTGGTTACCGGCATGCTGTTTGGCATTTATATGGTTTCGTAACTCAGGATGAAATGCTGCGGCTCTTAAAACGTGATACAAGACATTTTGCTAAGCGGCAGTTGACCTGGTTCCTGCGTGATCCCCGCATTACCTGGTTTGATATTACCCGGACAAATATTAAAAATATTATGGAGGAATTAAGTCTGACTTGCGCAGCTCTAAAA
>DATMXV010000163.1:0-8164 GCA_035561335.1 Desulfitobacteriaceae bacterium | reverse complement strand
ATAATATTGTATGGGGTATACAAAATAACAAAAGTGGGAGGTAAACTTATGAATTATTCTCATGAAGTTGAAAACATGATCTGTGTCTGTCAGGGACCGAATCATGGGGCAGCTCCAATTCCTGAAGAAGGAAAATGGGTTAAAGTAAAGGAGATAAAGGATGTATCAGGCCTTTCCCACGGGGTGGGTTGGTGTGCGCCTCAGCAGGGAGCTTGCAAACTGACCCTGAATGTGAAAGATGGCATTATTGAAGAGGCCTTGATTGAGACAATCGGTTGTTCCGGCATGACCCATTCCGCAGCTATGGCTGCTGAAATACTTAGTGGCAAGACAATCCTTGAGGCTTTGAATACTGATTTGGTTTGTGATGCTATTAACACGGCAATGCGGGAAATTTTCAAGCAGCTTGCTTACGGAAGAACGCAGACCGCCTTTTCCGAGGGCGGACTTCCTGTTGGTGCCGGCTTGGAGGATCTCGGCAAAGGCCTGAGGTCGCAAGTCGGGACTATGTTTGGGACAAAAGAAAAAGGCGTACGTTATCTGGATATTGTCGAAGGCTATATTATGAGCATGGGCCTTGATGACCAGAACGAAGTAATCGGATATCAATATGTCAATATCGGCAAGATGATGGAAGCAATTAGAAATGGCGAAGATCCCAAAACTGCCTATGAAAAAAATCTCAATAATTATGGACGCTTTTCCGAGGCTGTCAAAGTTATTGATCCCAGACGTGAGTAAAAGGAGAAGGGAGAAAAAAGATGATTCGTTTTGAAGGATATGACCGTCGGATTGAGACAATTGGCAAATGCCTGAAAGAATATGGATTCAATGATCTGGAAGCAGCGCATACGCTCTGCCTGGAAAAAGGGATTGACGTTGAAAAAATCGTTAAAGGTGTGCAGGCAATCGCTTTTGATAATGCCGTCTGGGCTTATACCCTGGGAGCGGCAATCGCGCTCAAAAAAGGTATGAAAAATGCTGCAGATGCCGCCGAAGTTATTGGTATCGGGCTGCAGGCTTTTTGTATCCCCGGCTCTGTTGCTTCCACCAGGCAGGTTGGAATCGGTCACGGTAACCTGGCCGCTATGCTGCTCAGGGAAAATACTAAATGTTTCTGTTTCCTTGCCGGGCATGAGTCGTTTGCGGCGGCAGAAGGAGCAATTGGCATTGCCCGGACCGCCAATAAAGTACGCCAGGAGCCCTTACAGGTAATTCTCAATGGTCTTGGAAAGGATGCAGCCTACATTATTTCCAGGATTAATGGGTTTACATATGTGCGTACAGAGTACGATTACTACAGTGGAGACCTGAAAACAGTGGAAGAACGGGCATTCTCAACCGGTGATAAAGCAAAAGTCAGGGCATACGGCGCCGATGATGTCAATGAAGGTGTTGCCATCATGATTAAGGAAAATGTCGATGTCTCGATTACCGGGAACTCGACAAATCCTACAAGATTCCAGCATCTTGTTGCCGGGACCTATAAGAAGTGGGCCGGGGAAAACAATAAGAAGTATTTCTCAGTTGCTTCCGGCGGGGGTACCGGCAGAACCTTGCACCCGGACAACAATGCAGCCGGTCCGGCTTCTTACGGACTGACTGATTCGATGGGAAGAATGCATGGCGACGCCCAGTTTGCGGGATCTTCCTCAGTTCCGGCGCACGTTGATATGATGGGCTTTATCGGTATGGGTAACAACCCAATGGTCGGAGCAACAGTGGCTACGGCTGTGGCGATTGAGGAAGCCCTGAAATAGCGTAATCATAGTTTTTTAAATTAAAATTAAATCCGTTTTTTTCCGGATCAGAGGAGAAAAACGGATTTAATTTTTCATGTGCATGACATTTGTCATATGTTCAGTATGCTTCTGCTCACTACAAAATCATTCTGCTTTGATTTATTTTATGATTGTAAGTTCTGAATTCTGCTTGAAGATGGGACGGGGAGGCTAAGTAATGTTAGTGGAAGTGAAAAACCTGGTTAAACGCTATAAAGATGTGCTGGCTGTGGACAATGTCAGCTTTGCCGTTGAAGAAGGTGAGATTCTGGGACTGTTGGGCCCGAATGGAGCGGGAAAAACCACGGTTATCAATGCCATGATCGGCCTGACAAAAATAGATCGCGGCGAAATAATTATTTTCGGGAAAAACTTCAGGGATTATGAATTGGAGGTTAAGCAGGATGTGGGGATAGTGCCGCAGGATGTGGCACTATTTGAAGATCTCAAGGCTTATGAAAATCTGAGTTATTTCGGAAAACTCTATGGCTTAAAAGGATCACTCCTGAAGGAGCGGGTGGAAGAAGCCCTGGAGTTTACCGGTTTGCTGGATAAGAAAAAACAGTATCCCAAAAAGTTTTCCAACGGGATGAAAAGAAGACTGAATATTGCCTGTGCTCTTGTTCATCATCCCAAACTCATCATAATGGACGAACCGACGGTCGGGATTGATCCCCAGTCCAGAAACAATATTCTGCAATCGGTTAAACAATTGAACAAAATGGGTTCCGCGATTATTTATATTTCACATTATATGGAAGAGATTGAAGAGCTTTGTTCCAGAATCATCATTATGGACCAGGGCAGGGTGATCGCCGAGGGGACCAAAGAAGAATTAAAGGCCAAGATGACAAGTGAGAACAGGATAGTCGTTGGGCTTTCCCCTGCGAGCTATACTCTGGTCAATGATATAAAGAAGCTGACGGGTGTAAAAGACGCCTATATTAACGGGAATGAGTTGACGGTTGTATCCGGAAAAAACAGCAAGAACCTTAGGGTAATTGTTGATGTAATTTCTGAAAACAGTGAAATTATTTCCCTGAATGTGGAACAACCCAGCCTGGAAACGGTGTTCCTGACCCTGACAGGCAGATCGCTCAGGGATTAGGGGAGGTGGCTTAATTGAACTGTTTGCGGATTACCTGCTATACAGTGCTAAGAAATTTACGAAACTGGAAACTGTTTCTGCTGCTGATAGTTGTACCTTTACTGAATTACCTGATTTGTGCCTATATAACCCCAAATGTTATTCTCAATATTAAAGTTGAAAATACGCGGATAGCTTATTATAAAGCTGATGACGGACTGATCGCTCAAGAGTTTGAGCAGTTTCTTCAGGCCAAAGAAATCCAACCTGCTTTTACTGTTCAGAAGGCGGATTCCTGGGCAGAGGGGAACCGGATGGTTGAAAACGGAGAGATTGAAGACTTTATCTATATTCCGGAAAATTTTTCTCAAAACTTTGATCAGGGTCAAGAAGCCAGGATTAAAATCTCCAGCAATCAAAAAAACTCAGCAACCAGACTGTTGGTTGAAAGCTTCATTAACACAGTAAACACCGGTTCAGCTCTTAAAAAAATCGGAGGGGACAGCAATTTAAGGGAAGTTTCCGGTGGTATCCGGCAAATTGCAGTTTCACCTTCCGGTTCAATCCTGAAAGATGCTGATAAATATCCGTTTTTTGGATTGCTGGTTATGCTCTCTTTTGGAGCGTTGCTGGGAAGCTTTTCTGTCATTAACAGTCTTAAAAAAAATATCCTGGTGAGATTTGACAGCTCTCCGATCAATAGCTTTGCCTATGCCAGCGGACAATTATTGGGCAATTTTCTATCTCTTTGCCCCACCAGCATGATGTTCATCGCTTATATAAACTATATTTGGGGGCCATTCTCCCAGGGGAATTTATTTAATATCTTCCTGACTTTTTTGCTGTTTACCGTTATAATAACAGCTTTGGGTATGATTGCCGGTTACCTGACCCGAAGAACAGGCTTGAGTATTTTAGTAGTTGTGTGTTTAACCGGTTTATTTGCATCCTCAGCGATTATGTGGGCTCTTGGTACCGCCCACGGTTTCCTGAAATGGATTCTTGTCCTGAGTCCGCAATATCATACTTATTTGATTGTTACAGATACGATATTTGCAGGTTTTACCTCCAGAATACAGTCTTCCTTAATTTCTCTGATAATAATTACAGCTCTCTTAACTGTCTGGACTCTTTTTTTGGGAAGGAGGAAAGCGGTATGACAATCTTATTGATTAATTTGAAGAGAATATTCAAGAACAGGATTATGGCTTTTGTATTAGTTATTCTGCCTGTACTCTTTTTAATTTTTGGCTGTACCTCAATTTTTTCTGAAAGTCAAAAAATAAAGATCGGTATTTCAGATCTTGATAAAACAGTCTATACGAAGATGTTCACAAATAATCTTGCCAGGCAAACAATAATTAAGGAAATAACCTCAGACCAGATACAGAATGAATTAATCAATTCAAAATCAGATTATGTTGTTGAGATTGAAAAAGGCTTTACTGCGGGTTTGTTGAAAGGGGAGGACGTACAGGCAAAGGGATATTATCTCAAGGATTCCAGCCAAGCGCTGCCACTTCAAAAATATGTGGCTGATTATTTCAGTTCTGCGAAGAGGATTGCCGAGGCCGTCAAGGGCGATGAACAGAAATTCTATGAAGGCCTGACACTTGCCAATACGGACTATAAGGTATTAACGGAAATTGAAAGGCAGAAATCTTATGCCGCCCTGGGAATGTTTCTCGAAATCTTCCTTTTTACCACTGTAATCTACACAACCCTGATCCTGATTGACAAAGAAAATAAAACTTTTTACAGGATACTGACTACACCGGTATCATTGAGAAGCTATATGTTCCAGAACATTCTCAGTTTTTTACTGGTTTCAGTTATCCAGGTAACTATCGTGTTTATTGTACTCAAGGGATTAATGCATATTTATATGGGAAATTCATTTATAAATATGTACCTGCTTTTTTTGGCAGGTTCTGTTTTGGCTGTTTCCCTGGGTGTTGCTGTAAGTTCCTTTTCCAAAAGTGTCATCCAGGCTACTTTCATAGGTTTATCTATTGCCTTTTTAATGGGCTCTTTCGGTGGCTGTATGTGGGAACATGAAACGGCAACTGCCCTGATCAATAATATTGGCAAGTTTACACCGGCCTATTGGATTATGGATGGGGTTAGTAAACTTTTAAAGAACCAGGGCCTGTTGGCCATAAGCGGGGATATTTTTATCGTATTTCTGTTCGCGCTGGTGCTGTTTTTCCTGGGAACCTGGAAAAAAGAAGATATCGCTAAATAGAAAAATGTTAAATGAATTTTACTTGTGTCAGAGGAGGCTTTCATTAATGAGAAAAAGTAAGCAGAGTAAAGGACTTGATTTAGAAATTAATAGTGCCGGGAATATCAAGTTCTCAATTATTATCCCGGCCCATAATGAAGAAAAACTGATCGGCAGATGCTTGGATTCCATTGCAGCGGCCTCAGTGCCCTATAAAGACCAGGTGGAAGTTATCGTTGTCCTGAATCGCTGTACGGATCGGACTGAAGAGATTGCCTCAGCATATGACTTCGTTATTATAGCCAGGGAAGACACTAAAAATATGTCCAAAATCAGGAATACCGGTGCTAAAATCGCCAGAGGTGAGATCATTGCCACTATTGATGCCGATAACTGGATGACTGACAATATGCTGACTGAGATTGACAGGATGTTAATGAGCGGGAAGTATATTGGCGGCGGTGTCAGATGGAAGACTGAAAAAGGATTTTCATTGGGAACCTTTTTTACAGTATTAATCCTGATTCCATTGCTAATTAAGTTTAGATGTTCATCCGCAGGGATCTTCTGGTGTTATAAGAAGGATTATCAAGCAATAAATGGCTTCAATGAGAACCAGCGTATGCTGGAAGATGCTGAATTTGGTTTGCGCCTAAGAAAATGGGGTAATAAATGTGGGAAAAAATATGGAACGATAACGAAAGCACAGATGGTGGTTTCATCAAGAAAAGAGGATATGTTTGGCGAGTGGATGCTGTTTAAACATCCAAAATGGTTTTTGGCCTATTTGAGAGGTAATGTTGAGAAATATGCAGATGAGATATTTTATGATTTGCGAGAGAACTATAAGAAACAGTCAGATCAAGGGCAATAAATTAAGAAGCGAAGTAAAAGAGCGATATAATAATTATTTTCTCTCGTTAGAGGAGGATTTCAAATGGCGAAAAGCAACCAGAGTAAAGTTATTGATACGGTAGGAACTAATAGCCCAAGTAATATTAAGTTTTCGATCATTATCCCGGCTCATAATGAAGAAAAATTGATCGGCAGATGCTTGGATTCCATTGCAGCGGCCTCAGTACCCTATAAAGACCAGGTGGAAGTTATCGTTGTCCTGAATCGCTGTACGGATCGGACTGAAGAGATTGCATTAGCATATGACTTCGTTATTATAGCCAGGGAAGACACTAAAAATATGTCCAAAATCAGGAATACCGGTGCTAAAATCGCCAGAGGTGAGATCATTGCCACTATTGATGCCGATAACTGGATGACTGACAATATGCTGACCGAAATCGACAGAAAGTTAATGACCGGGAAGTATATTGGCGGCGGGACAATGGCGAAGTTTGAAAGAATATCATTGGGAATAATTATCCAAGGTCTTATATTAATTCCTATTGGATTTAAGTACAAATTTGTATCTTGCTGTCTCTTTTGGTGTTATAAAAAAGACTTTAATGCGATAGGCGGTTTTAATGAAAACCAGCGAATGCTGGAAGATGCTGAATTTGGTTTGCGACTAAAAAGATGGGGGCAAAAATGCGGCAAGAAGTATGGGACTGTTAAAAAAGCACGTATTATCATCTCAATGCGTAAAAGTGATTTGGCCGGAGACTGGCTGGTATTCAAGTATCCCAAGGTCCTTTTGGCCTATTTGAGATGTAATGTAGAGAAATATGCAGATGAGTTTTTCTATGATATCAGGGAGAACTATAAGAAATAGTCGATTCAAGGGCAAAAATAAGGGGTAAGCGGGTGTTAATAATTTTAATATCTGGTAATTTGATATTATGATTATGCAGCCCGGAGGAAAGTAAAGGAGTTTTAGCAATGTCCGTAGCATCTGCCTTACCAGGGTTTTTTCGCAATCGTTTTATTCAGGTTATTACGCTTTCAGCGGTTTTACTTCAGATTGGCATCTGGGTGCGCAACTTCGCTATTCTTTTATTTGTTGTAGATAAAACCGGAAATAATCCTTATGCTGTTTCTTTGATTTCTGTAGCGGAATTTGCTCCCATCTTTTTGTTTTCTTTTATCGGAGGGACCTTTGCGGATCGCTGGAGGCCAAAACGAACCATGGTTCTGTGCGATCTTTTGAGCGCTTTATCAGTTTTTCTTGTGTTATTGGTAATAGCCTTTAGTACCTGGCAGGCAGTTTTTTTCGTAACATTTATTTCAGCAATTCTCTCGCAATTTTCTCAACCCTCGGGGATGAAATTGTTTAAGGTTCATGTCCCTGGTGAGCAATTGCAGATGGGAATGGCTATGTTTCAAACCTTAATAGCCATCTTTATGATTATCGGGCCGGTCCTGGGGACGTTTTTTTATCAAAGATTTGGCATATATTTTTCCATTGCTGTTATGGGGTTGGCCTTTTTAATGTCGGCAGGGGTATTGGTTTTTCTTCCTCCCGCTAGGCATGAGGCAGGGGAAAAGCCGGCAGGAGATTTTTGGCGGGAATTTGCTGATGGCTTTCGTTATGTCTGGAACCGAAAAATTCTTGCTGTTTTAGGGGTAGTTTTTATTGTTACCGGTTTGGCAGTGGGCTTAATACACCCTCTGGGTATCTTTGTTGTTACTGAACGTTTGGGGCTGCCCAAGGAAAGTTTGCAATGGCTCATGGTAGTTTTTGGAGCGGCCATGTTAATTGGTGGGGGACTCGTACTCAGTCTCAGCAGAAAAATTGTTCCTCAGAGATTGCTTGCTTTTGGGCTGTTCATCTGTGCTGTCTCCGTAAGCGGAATAGGCCTGTCCACCAGTTGGCTGCTAACTCTTGCCTTCCAGTTTCTAAACGGATTATTTATGCCTTGTATCCAAGTCGGGATCAACACCTTAATCCTGCAAATGTCCGAAGAAGAGTATGTTGGCCGGGTCAATGGAGTGCTTAATCCCTTGTTCCTGGGGGCTATGGTAATTACCATAAGTTTTGCCGGTTGGTTAAAGGTAATATTTTCTCTGGTAACAATGTATTTATTCTCCGCTGTCCTTTTTTTCGTGGGTATGCTTTTAACCGGATTACTGCTTAATATTTTTGACAGGCAGAAAAAATTTACATGATAATGTTAAGAT
>DATMXV010000162.1:0-4534 GCA_035561335.1 Desulfitobacteriaceae bacterium | reverse complement strand
ATATAAACGTAACATGTTACCATTAGTATTTTGGAGGGTTTTAAAATGGATGAACTGGAACAAAAGGCTTACATCTTTGCAGTGATTTTTACATTAGCCAACAAACTGCAAGTGCTTGGGGACGATTTTGACAAGAACATTACGATCAAGCAATGGCTTTTTATGGTATATGTTTCTAAATTAAGCGAGCCGCCGACGGTAACCGAAGTGGCAAATTTTATTGGGTATTCCCGTCAAAACGCCAAACGGATTGCAGATTCTCTGCAGGAAAGAGGATACGTCACAATCATTAAGGATAAAAATGATGCACGGGCGTTACGTATTGCCTTAACTTCAAAGTGCCTGGAGTATTTCCAAAAACGAAGCCATAGGGAATTAGAATTCTTGGAGCGAATTTTCAACGGATTTGATGCCGGATTAACCGAGGGCGTTTACAAAGGCTTGTTGAAACTGGGAAAAAATATCGAAGAGATGATGAACAGCTATAACACCATGGAGAATAGGGAAAGAGGAGAAGAGCTATGAAAAGAAGGAGTAAGAAGACAATGTTGATAATAATTGGGATTTTGATCGTTTTAGCGGGTATTATTACAGTATTCTTTAATGTCCCCTGTTCAAAAACCAAAACGGAATTCAACAAGATGGCCAAGACCTTATCTGCAAAAGCATATAATGCTGAGGGTGTATTCAGGGAAGAAGATATTGCCGGTTTGCCAGCGCCTGTTCAGAAGTATTTTAGACATTGTGGCTACATCGGTACTTTAAAGATGTCCTATATCACAATAACTTATCACGATGTTGATTTCATAATGAATAAGACTAAACTCCTGAAGATAGATTACGTTCAATACAACTTTGTGAGGGAACCTAACAGAATTGCCTATATTGACAGCTCAGTGTACGGGACCCCCTTTGAAGGGCTGGACTCGTATGTCAATGGAGCCGGATCGATGAAAGGCGTGATAGCAAAGCTGTTCACCTTGTTTCATCAGACGGGGAAACCCATGGATAAATCAAGCCTGGTCACTTTCTTATCAGAGAGTCTTCTTATTCCGAGCGTGGCTTTGCAGGACTATATTGTTTGGGAAGCAATTGACGATTCCCAGGCGAAAGCAACGATATCTTATTACGGTATGTCCGCCGCCGGCGTCTTTAAGTTTAATGATCAGGGTGAAATGCTGTCCTTTACAACCGACGACAGAGAAGCTTCTTCGACGGACGGCACAAGTGAAAAAGTAAAATGGTCGGTCGTTTGCGGCGATTATCAGGAAACAAACGGCATTAAAAAACCGACATTATTTCAAGCTGTCTGGAATTATGATGAAGGCGATCTGGTTTATTTTAAGGGGAAAGGCACAATTGCTGCAATACCGGCAAATGAGTAAGTCCGACAATGGTTTCTTTAGGGTTGATTTTGTCAATCAAAGTATACTATAAATCCATTGAACTAATATTGTTTAGATTTGATAATGTAGTTAAGGAACGTGACCAGGATTTTTGGGTTTATCAAGTGGAAAAGAGTGGATAACTTATGAAAAAGCGGATATTTATAACAATGCTTATTTTAATAGTTATAACGTTTAGCGGGTGCGGCCTAAATTGTACTGATTCAGCTAAGGACAACAATTGCAAAGTACTTTCGAGCAAAGATACATTAAATATAATGATCTATGACGGAGATAGCAGAGGTTCAACCCCTTTGGAAGGAGATAAAACGGTTGAGTATTCCCTGCGCGTTCCAGCAAGCTGGATATTGGACGGTACGGTTCTTACTGACAGCAATAATAAAATTGGGGAAATAGCTCCTGTAGTCTTGCTTAATCCGGGGGAGGAAGCAAAGTTTTTGGACTACAAAATAACCGAAGGGAACGTCTTAAGCAAAGAGTTAATATCTGTTGCCGAATATAAAGGAACAAAAGTCATCCTGCAAACCGGTACGGAATCCGGAAGTTGGTATCCGCATATCTATCTGATTAGTGACGGTACGTTGGGCTTTACTTTTACAATATATTCGCCTAATCAAATCCGAAACGAAGCTGAAGAAAAGTTATTTGACGGGATAGTTCAAACTATTAGATTTAAGCAAATTATTTAAAAAGTTATTTTCTTTATATGTTATGGAGATGGTGAGGGGGAGATTAATGATATTAATGTAGAGTTGCTTTGTCGTATTTCTTCTTTACTTTGTGTGTCATGAAATTTGGTGGGGCCTGACCAGATATGATCAACGAGCCGGAAACTGGTATAAACGCCTGAAGTGCAGCAATAGGGGTTAGTAGTGATAGTAAACAGAATCCGGCTCAACGATTTTGGAGGTCAAAATGGAAAAATGCAGGTTGAATAAATTTAATAGACTGTTGCTCGGCAGTATGGCGGTTATAATACTGTTTCTTGTCCAGGTATTTGCCGGAAAAGTTGGGAGAGCCGTTGCTGATTTATTCTCTTATAAAAGAATTGACTCCTATAATCTTTTCGCGGGCGTATCCGTCCACCATATCGTGCAAATGCTGATCGTTCTGGCTGTTATTGCTGTACTTGGCAAGTTACTCAAAGTGGATTTCGGTTTTAAAGTCGGAGACAAAAAAACGGGGATGAAATATTTTCTCGGATTTACAGCTGTTTTTTTAATCGTTGCTCTCGGTTGCCATATCCTGATGTCTGTCTACAATCAGCTGCCGGTCTATGATTTTCCGCTGGATAAACGGAATGTTATTGGTACACTGGGCTTCCAACTATTTTTAAGCGGCCCTTCCGAGGAAATCCTGTTCCGGGCTTTGCCGATTACAGTGCTGGTCTATATCTTGGGCCAAAGCATCACCCTGAAAGGAGGTATTACCCTGGAAGCAGTACTGGCTTCCATTTTATTCTCGATTGCCCATATCAACTGGTCCTTATTCCCATTGACGGTGGAGGCAAATTATTTTCAGCTTGGCTATGCTTTTGTCTTAGGTATAATCCAGGGCGTTGCTTATCAAAAGAGCCGGAGTATTCTCTATCCGATGCTCATGCACAGTACGAGCAATGTTCTGATGGTTGGAACGGGGTACTTATTTGCGATAGGAGGTAATTTATGAAATACTTGCGTGATAAACTAACTGCTAACAGTTTGAAGGTAAGAATTATTTTTACCGTAATCCTCTTTCTGGTCCTGTTTATGGGAGTCATGATTCTTAGTTATTATCTGCTTCCTGAGGGGCTGCTGAAAAATAAACACCCCTTGCAGAACTGGGAAACATCCGATAACAATTTTGTCCTTACCCTGCAGATTTTCTTCTACAATATGCTATCTGTTCTGGTCATTATTCTCGGCAGTCTGTTTGGTCAGAAAAAAGAAGGGGAAACCAACTATTTTTCTTATGGCTACCTAGCATTCTTCGCCTTGATCTGTATGAACGGCATTGTCTTGGGGACATGGTCTTTTGCGGTGGAAAGTGCGCCCGTTCCTTTGCTGGGCAGGATCACCCGCACTTTCGATCTTATCCATCGGGCGGGACTTTGGGAGATGACGGGACAATTGCTGATTACCTGTTCAACCGCCCATATCGCTGCGGTGCTGACCAGCGGAAAAAAACGACCACAAGGAAAATCAGGGATATCCGTCGACGGGGCCCGAAAGGATTGTTTTCGTGACTGGGCTTGTTTTCATGCTGATAGGCGCTGTTGTGGAAAGCTTTGCGATCAATACGCTGTAAAAAATAGTTTAAAACAATACGGAAGGCATGCCCAACGGAGCATGAGTCTCATTGCTGCGATTATCGGCTGACCGGTAGGAGCTGGAGGGGAAGATGATGGAATTGGGTTTTACCAAGCTTTTTATGGGTATAAGCGCTTTGATTTGTATTCTGGGTCCTGTACTCATTGCTGCGCTAATGGTCAAAAAATACAAGGCAAGCCGGAGAGCCTTCCTTGGAGGGGCAATTGTTTTTATTGTCTCCCAGCCGCTGCTCAGGATACCGATTTTAAATCAGTTGAAAGATACTACCTGGTTTACTTTATTTACGCTTTCGCATACCGTTGTGTATATCATCTTACTTGCTTTAAGCGCGGGAATTTTTGAAGAGACGGGCCGATATTTTGGTTTAAGGTTTTTCCTGAAGAATAAATTAAGCTGGGAAAACGGTATTGTCTTTGGGTTGGGGCATGGAGGAGCCGAAGCGTTTTCATTTGTGGGGCTAAACTACCTTAAAACCATTTTTGCCTTACTCACGGGCCAGACTGTCGATTGGGTAGCCAATACGCCGTCCTACTTGTTCTTGGTTGGAGGCGTGGAGAGAATATTAGCCATAACGGCTCATATCGGGATGACAATGCTGGTTCTCTACGCAGTCAAATATGGTAAGAAGAGCTATTTTCTGCTTGCCGTCCTGTTCCATACCCTGATTGATATTACTTCGCCAATCATTAAGCAAGTAGGGATTCCTTTAAACGTATGGGGTTCGGAAGGATGCTTGGCGGTATTTGCGCTTTTGGCTTTCCTGATAACGTTTAAATTTAAAGCCGTGTTAGCGAGGGTATAAACGATACATCTTAGCAA
>DATMXV010000161.1:0-5565 GCA_035561335.1 Desulfitobacteriaceae bacterium | reverse complement strand
AAATAAAACCTCTTCCTTTTTTATTTAATCGTTATATTCTCTTTATATTTCTAAAATCCTTCACTGCATTGAATTTATTCCAGAAAATATGTACAATTTCAGGAGGAGAGGGGTCGGAAATTTGAAGGGAAATATTGTAATTTTTGATCTGGAAACAACCGGGCTGGATAATGTCAACAATGAAATTATTGAATTTGGGGCTTGGCGGATCGAAGAAGGAAAACAACCCTCCAGTCTTCAGTTCCTGGTTAATCCCCGAAAAAAAGTAGCGGATAAAATCCTTAATTTGACCGGGATTACCAGAGATGAACTTAACAACGCCGCTTCTTTGGATGATTACCGTGAGGAGATTCTCGCTTTCTTCAGAGATGCTGTAATCGTCGGTCACAATCTGGAGTTTGATTTAGGATTTTTGGAAAAAGGTTTAAAATATCATTTCAGTCAGGATAAATGGGATACTTTGGAGTTGGCCCGGATTTTTTTCCCATCCCTGGGCCATTACCGTCTGGCGGTACTCGCTGAAAAATTAGCGCTTGAATTGCCCTCAAATTATAAATACCACAGAGCGGAAACAGACGCCTGGATTACCTGGAAGTTATTAGAGGCCTGCTGGCAAAAAGGCCGGGAATATGATTTGAGTTTTTACGATCAGGCAAAAAATTTAATTGAGGGGTGGAAAAGTGCAAGTTTTTTCACCTTACTGCAAAAGGAAATTGCGCGCAGTTTTCCCGATCGCCCGGTTCGGACGGATTTAGTAATTAAATCTCAATATGAAGGCCTTTTCCGCGAAGAAGCCAGGGAAGAAGAAATTCCCGGAGAAGCTGAATGGGTCCTGAAATGCTTTTCCCCGGAGGGGATATTGCAGGAAACCCTTACCGGATATGAAAGCAGAACGGGACAATTGACAATGGCTGAATCAGTGCTTCAAGGCCTTAGACAAGCGCGTCATATAGTAGTCGAGGCGGGTCCCGGGACAGGTAAGTCATTTGCTTATTTGATTCCTGTTCTCTGGTGGGCCAAGAAAACCGGACAAAAAGTTGTAATTGCCACCCATACGATTCCTTTGCAGGAACAGCTTCAACAAAAGGATTTACCTATTTTGGAACAGGTGCTGCCTTTTTCCTTTCGCAGCGTATTATTGAAAGGAAAAGGAAATTATTGTTGTTTGAAGAAATGGGCTTTGCTGCAGCTTAATCCTTTGGAACTTACCGCTGAAGAACGGATAGCAGCGCTCTATGTTCTTTCCTGGCTGAGGGAAACTGATACCGGAGATATCCAGGAACTTCCCCAAGTACCGGGTGTCCGCAGGATTTGGCCAAAACTAAGCGCTGAAACTGAAAATTGTGATCCGGCAAGATGTCCACGGGCAGGAGTTTGTTTTTTTCTCAGAGCTCGAAAAAAGGCTGAAGATGCTGATTTGGTAATAGTAAATCATTCTTTATTATTTTCCGATATGAAGACAGATTTTAAAGTATTACCCGAACATCATTATTTAGTGGTCGATGAAGCCCATCATCTTCACCGTTCGGCTTTGGAGCAATTAGGCAGTGAAATATGCAGGGAAAATGTCAGGCGGGTTATAGAAAAATTATTCCGCTCCCAGGGGCAATGTTTTTATACTACTTTTAAACTCAGACAAAGCCACTTGACAGCCCTGGCCCCAACTGTTGCCTGGGATGCTTTTATTGGAAAGCTGGAGGGTATCCCGGAAAAGTGTGCCCAGGTTCTGATTCAGCTGCAGGAGTTATTTGAGTTTTTTGCTAAGCTTCTTAACGGGCGGCAAGCCCTGCGTTTTGTTAAATCATTTAAGAAAGAAAAATGGTGGTTTAATTTAGAGACCCTGGTAGAGAATTTAACAGGCAGGTTTACCCAGCTGATAACAAGTCTGGCCGGGCTTGCTGAAATATTAGCCGGTGAAGATGAATTGGATGGCTTACGGCGTGAACTTGCCGGTTACCAGAGAGAACTTGAGAGTTTTCAAGATACACTCTCACTTTTATTAAATGTTGAAGACTCCTTAAGGGTTACATGGCTGGAACAAAATTTTACCCTTTTTTTAAAATCTTCACCTGTTGAAGTAAGCGTAATTTTGAAGGAGAAGATATTTTCCCGTTTGCATAGTGCCATCCTGACATCGGCAACACTCAGCATCGCTGATTCCTTTGCCCACTATTTAGAGGAGGTTGGTTTAGCAGAGAATACTGTATCATTGCAGGTTGCTTCGCCGTTTGATTATGATAAGCAAATGGATTTTATTGTCGTCAAGGATTTTTGGAAGAGTCAAAATGAAGAGGCCATAGCAATTAAAACAGCTGAGTTTGTAGCTGAAGTTGCCTGTAAGTTAAGAGGTCGGACCTTGGTTTTATTCACTTCTCATCGTTTATTGAGGGCCACCTATATCCCGCTTGTTAAATATCTGGAACCGTTTAACCTGAATCTTCTGGCTCAGGGAATTGACAGCGGCAGGAGCATGATTATCAAGGAATTTTTACGGAATCCGGGCAGTGTGTTGTTAGGGGCCTCCAGCTTTTGGGAAGGAATAGATATTCCCGGTCAGGCCTTAGCCTGCGTTATTTTGGTCAAATTACCTTTTTGGCCGCCGTCCTTGCCTTTGATTGAGGCCCGTTCGGAACTTATAGAATCCCAGGGGAAAAACTCATTCCAGGAATTTATGCTGCCGGAAGCTGTGATAAAGTTTAAACAGGGATTTGGCAGACTAATACGTTCTAAAGCGGACCGGGGGTTTGTAATTCTCCTGGATGACAGGGTAATTGAAAAACGCTACGGGACTCTTTTTCTGTCTTCACTTCCTGTAAAAACACATATCCGTGGTGATAATAAACAGGTTTTAAATAAGATCAATACCTGGAGTTTGGGCGAATCAGCCCAGGGAACGCTTTTCTAAACCAGCCAAAGATGGTACACTAGAGAAAATCAGATGAGGAGGTTAAACTTCAGGTGAAACAATATCCGATTTCCCGTGATGGATGGCCGTATTTGGCAATTCTCCTTGTCTTTGTTATTATTTGTTATATTGTTTTGCCGTGGCTGATAATTATACCTGGCCTATTTTTTCTTTTTGTATTATTTTTTTTTCGTAATCCTAAGCGCATAATTCCTGATGATGAACTGAGTTTTATCTCACCTGCAGATGGGGTGGTTATGGATGTTGAACGGGTATATGAAGATAAATTTTTATTGGCTGAAAGTATTCGCATCAGAATTTTCTTAAGTATCTTCAATGTCCATGTTAACCGCTCGCCAATTGCGGGAAAAGTAATTTTTCGGTACTACCGTCCGGGAAAAATGCTGCCGGCCTATAAAAGTCAGGCTTCAGAACTAAACGAAAAAAATTATCTTGGGATTGAAAATAAGAATTTCCGGATTTTAGTTACACAGATTACAGGATTTATTGCCAGACGCATAGTATGCTGGGTTAATGAGGGTGATGAGATCAGCAGAGGGGAACGTTTTGGTCTGATAAAATTTGGTTCGTGTACTGAACTGTTTTTGCCTAACGATGTTAAAATATTGGTGAAACAAGGGGACAAAGTTACCGGAGGACAAAGTATTTTGGGGAGAGTGGATGGAGAATGAGGGTAACGTACATTAATGTTAATATTATTCCGCACATATTTACCTTGGCTAATCTTTTTTTCGGCTTTCTTTCTTTAATATTTACCTTGGAGGGAAAAGCCTATCTGGCATCAGGAATGATTCTCCTGTCTGTATTACTGGATAGTTTGGATGGAAAGGTTGCCCGTAAATTTTCCGTAAGTTCAGATTTTGGCAAACAACTTGATTCTTTATGTGATCTTGTTTCCTTTGGGGTGGCGCCGGCACTTTTAGCCTATAAAGTTTTTCTTTATGAACATCTTAGTTATTATGGAATATTTATTGCTGCTGTGTTTACTTTATGCGGCGCAGTCCGTCTTGCCAGGTTTAATGTGCTTGATATCTCGACTTATTTTGTTGGGGTCCCAATAACTTTTGCCGGTGGTTTAATGGCTTTGCTGATGTTGTTCCATAAATTGATTCCCTGGGTATATTATCCTGTATTATTGATAGTATTGGCAATTTTAATGGTTGGGTCGTTTCGTGTGCCTAAACTGGGCAAGTAACAAGCAAGCAGATTATTAATAATATAAAATCGGACCAGGGATATTATCCTTGGTTCTTTTTTGCACATTAATAGGTATTACAGCATATAGTATGGCACAAGAAGGCTCACATAGGGGGTAAACTGTTATGAATAATCAACAGGTTAATTGGCCCAATGCCGGATTGAGAATTGTTCAGGGTTTAACAACTACAATTGATGCAATCCGGCAATTAGATGCTCAGGAAGCTTCCTTAGTTATGCGCTTATTAGGTAAAACATGCACAAAAATGATGCCTGAAGGGACCGGTCACCAGTTTGGCATTGCTATGATTGAAACAAGTGCCCAACTGGCGATGAAAGAGAAGCTTGTTTTAGAAGATGTCTTGAAAATTATTACAACAATCATTGGCAGGCTATATTTTACCGCAAAAACTGAGGAAGAAAAACTTTTGGTAGCACAAATTGAAGAAGCCGTGAATAATTATAATATCGGTTAGATTAAATTTACTTATATTTTACCAGTCAGGAAAGGAGGCGATAAAATGAAAATCTATTATGTTCGGCTTCCAGGGTTTATACTTAATGTTCTGAGAAAGGTTTTTGGATAAAGTTGTCATAAAAATCGATGTTCCCTCTTAAATTTATGTAAGCCTGTCTTTAAGAAGCAGGGGTAAATAAAGGAGGGATGTTATGCAACATAGCCGGTATCTTTGGTTAACTGGAGTTGTTTTATTAAGTTTTTTTCTTATCCTTACATTTAATACGCCTCAGGTTGTTATGACAGCTATGACAGATCCTTTCTATGCCAATTCACCGCAGGTGACTATCCAAAAATTTTGGAATTTTCTGGACTCAAGACAGGTAGATCTGGCCAGGGGATTAATAACAAATGAAGAAACTCAAATTAAGGGCATTGATCTGGCATATGAATGGGAAATGATTGTAAAGGATGATGCCTTGTTAAAATTGCTGAAGGTAGAGTTTCTTGACATTCGAAATCCCCAAGCGGTAATTGTAAAAGTAAGCTGGAGTTCTGCCCTGAATAAAGTTCAAACAACAATGTACAGCTTTGATGTTAGACAAACTAACAAGGGTTGGCGGATCTGGGGTATTAAAAAAATCAATGATTTGTCCTGAATAACTAAGCGGATGGAACCAGGCCATCCGTTTAGTTTTGTTGATATGTTATTCAATATGTATAGCGTCAACAGGGCAGCCGTCAGCAGCTTCTTGAGCCGTTTCCTCTAAACTTGAGGGAACCGGATTTACATAGGCTTCAGCAAGACCATTATCATTCATTTGAAATACCTCAGGGCAAATTGCCGGACAGGTGCCACAACCAATACAGGTATCCGGATCAACTTTAGCAATCATTGGGAATTCCTCCTTTCCAATTAGAAATATTTTACACAAAAGAAAAATTAATTATTCATCCGGTAAAAAACTTGTCAATTAAAGCAAAA
>DATMXV010000160.1:0-5936 GCA_035561335.1 Desulfitobacteriaceae bacterium | reverse complement strand
GTCCAAGTGTGTGTTTGAAACTTTGGTGCTTGGAACTTTAAATATTTTAAAAGTTCTAAAAATATTTAACTATATGTGATTGTGGGAACAATCACATATATTGCTGGAGGTGGCCAATGTATGTCGGATTCTGCATGTTTGTGTAATCAGGGAGATAATCAGGAAAAGTTTCAACGTATTGCGGAAATCATTGAGGAGTATAAGTCTAAAGAAGGAAGCCTGATTCAGATCCTGCATTTTGCTCAAGGGATATATGGGTATTTATCGCTTGAACTGCAGCAATTTATTGCTCAACAGCTGAAGATGCCTTTATCCGAAGTATCGGGAGTAGTCACATTTTATTCATTCTTTACGACACAGCCGCGGGGCAAGAATATTATTAAAGTCTGTCTGGGAACAGCCTGTTATGTCAGAGGCGGCAAAAAGATCGTGGATCGTTTAAAAAAGCTGCTTGGTATTGAAGTGGGAGAGACAACAGCCGATGGGAAGTATACCCTGGAAGTCATGCGTTGTATTGGGGCATGCGGGCTCGCTCCGGCTATTATGGTGAATGATAAAGTATTCCAACGGGTAAATCCTGACAAATTAAGTTTGATTCTTGAAGAATTCTCAGAAAATGAGGGAGTGAATAACAGTGCAGGATACGTATTCGCGGATAAATAATATTAATGATTTAAGGAAAATTCAGTTGAATTATAAATCTTCACTTGAGCAAAGCAAGTTTATAATCAGGGTTTGTTCCGGAGCAGGTTGTATTTCATCTAAATGTCATGCTGTTAAGGAGACATTACTTTCTGTGCTTAAAGAAAATAAGCTTGATCAAGAAGTGACAGTATTTGAAACCGGGTGTATCGGTACTTGTGATTTAGGACCGGTAATGGTGGTATCTCCGGGAGAGACTTTTTATACAAAACTTAATCCCGGGGATATTCCTGGGATAGTACAGTCGCATCTGATTGAAGGTAATATTGCCCTGGAGAAAACTTATTTTGACCGGCAACTGGAAAAATATGTACCTGGTCTTAAAGATATTAGTTTTTTTAAAGATCAGGTGAAAATTGTCCTCAGGAACTGTGGCCTTATCGATCATTCTTCACTTGCAGCCTACATTGCCAATGACGGTTATCAAGCTTTAGCAAAAGTATTAATGACAATGAATTCAGAGGACGTGGTTAAAGAAATTAAGAAATCCGGCCTGCGCGGACGCGGCGGCAGTGGTTTCCCCACTGGCCTCAAGTGGGAAGCAGGCTTAAGAGCAGATAATGAGGTTAAGTATATTGCCTGTAATGCTGATGAAGGTGATCCCGGGGCTTTCATGGACCGCAGTATTTTGGAAGGTGACCCGCATAGTGTAATTGAAGGGATGATGATTGGCGGGTATGCTATTGGGGCTGCCAAAGGTTATGTTTATGTCCGGGCGGAATATCCCCTGGCTGTAGAACGTTTAGGAAGAGCGATTGACCAGGCCCGGACAGCAGGACTGTTAGGTAAAAATATTTTAGGAAGTTCATTTTCTTTCGATATCGAAATCCGGATTGGCGCCGGTGCTTTTGTTTGCGGTGAGGAAACAGCTTTAATGGCTTCAGTTGAAGGAAAGCGTGGAGAACCAAAACAGAAACCGCCGTTTCCTTTCCAGAGTGGTTTATTTGGGAAACCGACAATTATTAATAATGTAGAGACATATGTCAGTGTGCCGGCAATTATGCTTAACGGCAGTGATTGGTTTGCAAATTATGGTACTTCAGGCAGCAAGGGAACGAAAGTAATTGCTCTGGCCGGTGATATTGTCAACACCGGGTTAGTGGAGATTCCAATGGGGATGCCACTGGGCGATATCCTATATAAAATTGGAGGCGGTATTCCCGGGAAAAAACTCTTTAAGGCAGCCCAAACAGGAGGGCCGTCGGGTGGTTGCATAACCAAGGAGTTTCTCAATACGCCTGTAGATTATGATTCTTTAGTCGAACTCGGGGCGATTATGGGTTCAGGCGGACTTATCAGCATGGATGAAGATACTTGTATGGTCGATATGGCACGCTTTTTTATGGAATTTATTCAAGACGAGTCGTGTGGTAAATGCGTTCCCTGTCGTACAGGCACCAAGCGCATGCTGGAAATTCTTGAACGCATAACCCAGGGTGATGGCAGGGAAGGGGATATTGAATTACTTGAGGAATTAGGGGAATCTATCAAGGAGACGGCAATTTGCGGTTTGGGACAAACAGCGCCAAACCCTGTGCTGAACATGATTAAGAATTTCCGCGAGGAGTACGAAGAACACATCAAGTATAAATATTGCCGTGCCGGCGTCTGTGGGGAAATGTTCCTTTCACCATGTGAAAATGCCTGCCCGGCCAACGTTAATGTGCCGGGATATATTGCCTTGATTTCTGCCGGAAGACTGCGTGATGCTTACAATTTAATCCGCAAGGAAAATCCCTTCCCTGCTGTCTGCGGCCGTATCTGCACACATCCATGTGAAGATAAATGCCGCCGGTCGCAGCTTGACGAGTCAATAGCCATATGTGATCTTAAACGTTATGTTGCCGATTATATCCTCAAACATGAGGAACCTTATGTAGATATTATTTTCCCCAGTAACGGCAAAAGCATAGGGATTATCGGCGCCGGACCGTCAGGTCTGACCTGCGGGTATTACCTGGCAAGATTGGGGTATGCTGTGGAAGTATATGAAGCTCAGTCCGTCGCCGGGGGTGTCTTGGCTTTTGGGATACCCGAATACCGCTTGCCCAAAGATGTCCTGCAGCATGAGATCAGAATTATTGAGCAAGCCGGTGTCAAAATTCACCTGAATACCGAAGTCGGTAAAGATATTTCATTTCAGGATCTTCGCCGGAAGCATGATGCCGTTTATATAGCAACCGGAACCCAGTTTTCTAATAAAATTGGCATTCCCGGTGAGGAACTCGTGGGGGTTTATCATGGTTTGGATTTTCTGCAAGATGTGAATTTGCACCGGGTAAAGACAGTAGGTAAAAACATAGCTGTAATAGGCGGCGGCAATACAGCTATTGACGCGGCCCGGGTGGCCTTGCGTTACGGAGCAAAGGAAGTGACCGTTCTCTACAGGCGTTTAATCGAGGATATGCCTGCCAATGCGCGAGAGGTAAGCGACGCTCTGGAAGAGGGGGTAAAGATAATTCCCCTGGTTGCTCCCGTGAAGTTTAACGGTCAGGAAAAAATTGAAGATATCGAATGTATCCGTATGGAACTCGGAGAATTTGACAATAGTGGACGACGGAAGCCCAAAGTTATCGAAGGTTCAGCTTTTAGTGTTAAGTCCGATATGGTTATTCCTGCTGTCAGTCAATATTCCGACCTACCGTTTATCAATAAAGATGAGTTGGAAGTCACGAAGTGGGGTACATTTGTGATCAATAAAGAAAGTATGATGACAACAATTGAAGGCGTTTTTGCCGGGGGTGATGTGATACGCGGTTCGGATGTTGCGATCATGGCAATCGCCGATGGAAAAAAGGCTGCTGAAGCTATCGATAAGTATTTTGGCGGCCAGGGACTTTTAAATAAGGGCGAGGATATTATGATACCTGAGCCTGTAGATGAGAAGGAATTGATCGAGCATGAAAGATTCCCTATGAAGTATCTGGATCCGGAGCAAAGAAAATACTCCTTTGCAGAGGTTGCCGTTGGGTTCCATAAGCTCAATGCAACAGCAGAATCTATGAGATGCCTGAGATGCGATAGGAGGGCTTAAATAATGATAACTTTAACAATTAACAGAAAAAAGGTAGCTGCTGAAGAAGGAACAACCATTCTGGAGGCAGCCAGACAGAATAATATTTTAATTCCCAGTTTATGTTATTTGGAGGGAGTCCATAAGATTGGTTCCTGCCGGATTTGTGTAGTGGAAGTAGAGGGAACAAGAACCCTGCAAGCTTCCTGTATTACGGTTGTCAGAGAGGGTATGGTTGTTCATACGAATACGGAACGCGTTAAGAAAGCCCGTAAGGTCCTCTATGAGCTAATGTTATCCGACCATCCAAAAGATTGCCTGAACTGTCAACGGAACCAATCATGTGAACTGCAGAAACTGGGGGAATTAATTCAGGTACAAGATGTACGGTTTGAGGGGCAAAAATCAAAATCTTTTTTGGATAGTTCATCCCCTTCCATAGTTCGGGATACTTCCAAATGTATATTATGCCGCAGATGCATAACGATCTGTAACGAGGTACAAGGGGTCGGAATCCTTAATGCCCAGTATCGCGGTTTTAAGACAATAATCGGTCCGGCGGCGGAGCTTCCCTTAAATAATATAAACTGTGCTTTCTGTGGCCAGTGTACAACCGTCTGCCCGGTAGGCGCCTTGCAGGAGAAGGATGCCATTAGCCAGGTTTGGGATGCCCTTCATAACCCAAGGAAACGGGTTATTGTCCAGACGGCCCCGGCGATCCGGGCCGCCCTCGGTGAAGAATTTGACTATGAACCCGGTACCCTGGTTACAGGGAAAATGGTCAGCGCCTTACGGGAAATAGGCTTTGATGATGTGTTCGATACGAATTTTACAGCTGATCTGACGATCATGGAAGAAGGCAGCGAGTTTTTGCAGCGGGTAAAACAAGTATTTAGTGGTCAAAACGCTGTTTTGCCTATGATTACCAGTTGCAGTCCCGGATGGGTTAAATATGTTGAGCATGCCTTTCCGGATAAGCTTGGGCATCTTTCAAGCTGTAAGTCTCCGCATACGATGCTGGGAGCGTTAGCAAAATCCTTTTATGCAGAAAAGATCGGGATAAATCCGGAGGATATTTTTGTTGTGTCAGTCATGCCCTGTACGGCTAAAAAGTTTGAGATAACCAGGCCGGAAATGACCAATAATGGTCAGGTTAATGTTGATGCAGTTCTGACTACCCGGGAATTAGCCAGGTTGATTAAAGAAGCCGGGGTCGATTTCCGGGCCTTGCCCGAGTCCGCTTTTGATAATCCTCTGGGATTATCCTCCGGAGCGGCGGATATTTTTGCCGTCAGCGGCGGAGTTATGGAAGCAGCCCTCCGTACTGTCTATGAGGTTGTGACTGGCAGGGAACTTCCTTTTGAGAAGCTCCATGTTCAGCCAATAACAGGTTTTGATCAAATAAAGACAGCTGATATAACGATCGAGGAGCCCTTGGATGAGTTTAAGTTCCTGGATGGTTTTACGGTTAAGGTCGCTGTAACTAACGGGCTTAAAGGTGCTAATATCCTGATGGATCAGATTGCTAAAGGGGAGTCACCTTACCATTTCATTGAAGTTATGGGTTGTCCGGGCGGTTGTATCAGTGGCGGTGGTCAACCCAGGCCTTCTACAGCCGAAATTCGCCAAAAACGCTTAGAAGCGATTTATCGGGAAGACGAGGGCAAACAGCTTAGGAAGTCGCATGAGAATCCCTTCGTACAAGTTCTTTATCAGGAATTTCTTGAATATCCTCTTGGTCACAAATCTCATGAACTATTGCACACACATTATACTGAGAGAGAAATAAAAATCTAATAAAGAAAAAGACTTTGAAGCCTTGAGTTATTTATTGAAAAAATTGAGTTCCTTTAATCTTTTAAGATCAAGGAACTCAATTTGTCTGGTTTATTAATCAGGTTTGGATCTTACAAGGAGGAATAAAATTGTACAGAATCGCAAAAAGAAGAGAACTGGCCCCGGGCATCGTCCTTCTGGAGGTGGAAGCCCCGGAAGTCGCCCAAAAAGTAGGCGCCGGCCAGTTTGTCATCGTGCGTACAGATGAAAAAGGAGAAAGGATACCCCTGACGGTAATGGATTTTAACCGGCCCAGGGGGACCATCACAATAGTCGTGCAGGATGTAGGCTATTCCTCGGCAATAATTAAGCAAATGCCGGAGGGCAGCGCTTTCCTGGATTTTGTCGGACCGCTGGGCGTCCCCACAGAGATCGCAAACTATGG
>DATMXV010000159.1:0-2127 GCA_035561335.1 Desulfitobacteriaceae bacterium | reverse complement strand
ATTGTTACCATTTGATTAAGTTTATATAAAAAATTGTAAAGTTTCTCTTAAACTTTTTGTATAAGGTAAACAGCTTAAGACAGCTCTCCTTTTGTTCTTTCAATCCTATATTGTTTTATTTACTCTTTGTCTTGAAGGTGGCGGAGATATAGCCGTTGCTGGTCTTCCCATAGGCATCGGCAGCATAAATCCTGGCCTCATAAACGGTATTCCATTGGAGACCTGAGGCCTTCTGGGTAATGGCGTCCGGCATCGGCAGGACGTAGAATTCCGACCAGGTTTTGAAGCTTAAATCCACTTGACCGGTTGCCTTATTTACAAAATTATACCTGTAGGAATGCACGATGTCGCCGATATTATTTGCTTCCATAACAGCCTGATCGAAATTAACGGTGGCAGTGTTTTTAGTGATATCGCTGATCCGGACAGCCGCGCCGGCGGGGAACACCGGGGCCTTGGCAACAGTATCACGCGCATGCGTATAAGGGAATTGCGACGGTTGGCTCACATCAAATACCCAGGTCTGAGGAATATACCGGTCAGATACAAAGTCATAATTTTTTATTGTGACTACGCTGCCGTTTGCCTCGACAATCATTCCCTTATTACCCTGCCGGCTGCCGTCAGGCGGTATTGTCCCGTAAACCATTCCTGTTTCCATTTCGAGATAGGATGTGGTAACAGTATTTACTGCGGTAAAGCCGCCATCCTGCCAGATGCTTAAAGGATTATTGTTGGGGGAGTGAATATGCCCGGAAAAGGTTACCGCCTGAGGATAAGTGCTGAATATCGTGTCAAGTCCGGAACCATACCATTCATCTGATACATAAAAGGTATTCTTGATCGGGTGATGGAAAAATACAAATACGGGCTTGTTGGGATCTTCCGCCACAGCTGCGTCAAGTTGTGTCTTCAGCCAACTTAGAACGTAAGAATAATCGCTGCCGCCCTGGGTTTTGCCTTTTCCGGCAGACGGATTAAAAGTCCCGGAGCCCGGGCTCAAGGTAATGAAATGATAACCGTTTATAACATAATTGGCATTCGGCTTGTTTCCTGTTGCCGTCATAAAACCGTCCGGGGTATTACCTTCATGGTTACCCATGGAAGCAATCAGTGGGACACTGCCCTTGTTGGCATCTTTGATAGACTTCCATGTGTTATATTCGGAAGCGCTGCCGCTGTCGGTAAGGTCCCCGACCACCACATCGGCATTTACATTGCTGCCGGCAAAAAACCGGAATGCCTTAGCCAGTCTCTGCTGTTCTGTGGTTTTGGCCGCGGTGACATGTGTATCGGATATCACGCCAAAAACGACATTCGTTGGGGAACCGTAGGTTGTTTTCGTAACCACTGGAAACATACCTATACTTCCGATTACCAAAGCTACGACAGTAAGTGGAAGAACTATTTTCCTTGTTTTCCTTAAAATTGTTCCCGGCATAATCTTTCTTCCTTCATAATATTTGGATAGCTGCACCGGCAGGGATAACCGCCAGTTCTCCGGATTAATTGGGTAAAAAAACCACCTGTCATAAATATACTTCATAAACATTAAATTACTGCCATGTTTTGGTAAAATCCTTGTAAGATAATTGTAAATTCAGTAAAAAAGCACACATAAATACATGTGCGCTTTTTCTATTCATACCTTATTAAAATATAACACCTAATGCGATAAGAATTAAAATTGCAATAGCGATGATGCCTACGCCAACGCACCCTCCTGTATTGGGGGCAACCGCTTGAGCGCAGCCGCATGCTCCATAACCATAACCGCCGCCACATCCGTACATTTTATTTCCTCCCTTCTTTATAAACAGTCAGATAATAACACAATAGTTAAAAAACAATGCCCATAGCAATCAACAATAAGATGATAACTACAACTATAGCTATCCCTGCTCCCCAGCCAATTGCCATTTTGACTCCTCCCTTACTAATAAGTTCCAAACTAGGACAATACATAATATGGTAAGATAAAAGGACTTGCTACTGCTAAACTTATTTAATATCACACTTCAGCTAATATTTGTCTTTCCCTATCTTATCTTTTTTCTTCTAAAAGATAGTTCCTCTTAATGGAAAATATATGAAATCTTGTCTTTTTAAAAACATACAGTGGACATG
>DATMXV010000158.1:0-6217 GCA_035561335.1 Desulfitobacteriaceae bacterium | reverse complement strand
GGATAAGGGAGTATCTTGCATGAGTATAAAGAATAATTTGTCCAAGCCTATTATTATTTTAGCTCTGATAGCTGTATTTGTTTTCGCTATTGTTTTTGGAGGAATTAAATTAACCAAAAATTTTGGCAAAAGCCAACAGGTAGTTACAAATGAAAACGCTCTGGATACCCTGAACAAGCTTTACAAAGAAATAACTGTAAACAATGTTGAAGCCAGTAAAGCGTCGGTTGATCTGACCGCGCCCGATCTGAAAGACTCTTTGCCGGATATCTCCAAGTATCCTGCCCAGGTTGAAAGTTCAACAGCAGATTTTATTGAAATATTCTCTTCCACTGAAAAAAGCGGGGCTAATAAAGACGGCATACTGCTTGATATTGCCAAAGACTTTAATAACTCCGGGATAACGGTCAACGGGAAAAAGGTTTCTGTCAGGATCCGGGGGATTGCCTCGGGAGTGGGGATGGATTATATAGTTTCCGGGAAATATCTTCCTGATGCTTTTACACCGTCAAATGAACTCTGGGGAGAAATGATAAAAGCACAGGGAACCAAAATAACATTGGTTGAAAAGAGGCTTGCCGGAAATGTGCCCGGGGTCCTGCTGTCCAAAAAAAAATATGATGAACTGGTTAAAAAGTATGGTTCAATCAACCTGAAGAATATAGCGGAAGCAGTTGCCGGAAATGAACTGGCTATGGGTTATACAAACCCGCTGGCAAGTTCCACCGGCCTGAATTTCCTGGTATCTACTTTGACTACTTTTGATCCCCAAAATCCCTTAAGTGAAAAAGCAGTTCAAGGGTTTGAAAAATTTCAGGGAAATATACCATTTGTGGCTTATACGACCCTGCAAATGAGAGATTCCGCCAAGTCGGGGGCTTTAGACGGTTTTATCCTAGAATATCAGACATATATCAACTCCTCTGATTTAAAAGATTATATTTTTACCCCCTTTGGTGTCAGACATGACAGCCCGATGTATGCAATCGGAGAATTGTCCGCTGAAAAAAGTGAGATCTTAAAGAAGTTTGTGGAATTCTGCAAATCCGAAAAATCCCAAAAACTTGCCTCAGATTACGGGTTTAATAAACTTGATGACTATAAGCCTGAACAGGGGGCTTTAGATGGGGCAACAATTACCCAGGCCCTGAAACTATGGAAAGATAAGAAAAATGCCAGCAAAACCCTGGTTGCTGTTTTTGTGGCTGATACATCCGGCAGTATGGCCGGTGTGCCCCTGAATAAACTCAAGGAGTCCCTTATCAGTGGTTCACAGTATATCGGAACAGCCAATTTCGTGGGCCTGGTTTCCTATTCAGATGATGTTAATATCAATCTTCCCATCGGGAAATTTGATATAAATCAAAGGTCCTTATTCACCGGGGCAATTAAAGAGCTGCAGGCTTCAGGCGGGACTGCTACTTTTGATGCGATTGTTGTGGCAACAAAAATGCTCCTGGATGAAAAGGCCCAAAACCCGGATGCCAAATTAATGCTTTTTGTTTTAAGTGACGGAGAACAAAATCGGGGGCATGCGTTGAAAGACATAGAAGGTATGCTCAAGGTCCTGAAAATACCTGTTTATACAATCGGTTATAACGCCAATATCAAGGCTTTGGAGAGCCTTTCCAGTATTAATGAAGCGGCAAGTATTAATGCTGACTCTGATGATGTTGTTTACCAGCTCATGAACTTGTTTAATGCTGAAATGTAGCATATCCCAGGGAAAACTAAACAATAGGAGGAGCTATTATGGGATTTTCAATGGAAATAACAGATCCGGAAGCAATTAAAAAAGAAATAGCCGAGCAGGTTAAGCCTGTTCCGGAAGAGGTTGCTAAACTAAAAGAATTAGCCGATAACAATGTTGCTGAATTAATAGCAGTAGATATGGATTCACTGGAAAAAAGGAAGTCGATAGTAAAGTCTATTGAGGAATTTGGCCTTGAAACAATTGAGCATTCAGCCAAAAAGAACTCATTGCTCCAGGTTTCCGTAGGAAATTTAGCGAAAATGGGGGATGAAGGCGGAGCAGTGGCCGTGGGACTGATGGAATTGCAAAGAGAAATGAAAGACCTTGACCCCAGTTTAATCGACTTTAGCAAAACAGGCTTTCTGGGTAAAATATTTAACCCGCTCAGAGCATATTTTCAGAAATATGAAAAGGCTGACAGTGTCATTAATGATATAGTTGTCTCTCTGGAAAAAGGGAAAACAATCCTGAAAAATGATAATACCACTTTGGAAATTGAAGAGGTGGCCCTGCGGGATTTAACCAAAAAATTGACTAAAGAGATTGAGATGGGTTCAATGATGGACGCCGCAATTGAAAGCCAGATAGAAATAGCCAGATCCAAAAATGAAGACCCTGATAAAATCAGGTTTATAACTGAAGAAATCCTTTTCCCTTTGCGGCAAAGGATCATGGATATGCAGCAGATGATTGTGGTTAACCACCAGGGAATTATGGCTATTGAAGTAATCAGGAGAAATAACAAGGAACTGGTCAGAGGGGTAGAACGTGCCCAGAATGTCACGGTCTCAGCCATGAGAATTGCCGCAATTGTCGCAAGCGCCCTCTATAATCAAAGGATTGTCCTGAAAAAAATCGGAATCTTAAATGCCGCAACCAATGAATTGATAGCCGGAACGTCCAAATTGCTCAAGGAGCAGGGAGCGGAAATTCATAAGCAGTCAATCGAAGCCAATATCTCGGTAGACACTCTGAAGACTGCGTTTGCCGATGCTTTGTCTGCCTTGGATGCTATCAGCGCCTATAAACAGGAAGCCCTGCCCAAGATGAAGGAAACAATAAATCAATTTAGAGAATTAGCGGAAAAAGGGGAGCAGCAGATCCAAAAATTGGAGAAAGGCAGTCAACTTTCCTGAACATAAAAAAAAGAACGTTCCATCTCGGTAACGTTCTTTTAATTTTTTGTCAAAAGAGAGCTGGGAGCAAAGGAAACCAGTTGAAGAATATCCTGCTCCTGAAGCGGCCTTTTCAGAATAGTACTTTGCTGGCGGATTTTAATCAGCAGTTCTTTCATTTCCTGATTTGTGATCGCAATCCCCCTGGATTCAAGCAACCGGATTATTGCTTTACGGCCGGAGTATTTTCCCAAAGACGAGGAATGCTTTCTGGACACACTTTCGGGTGGAAAAGCTTCGTAATTAGCAAGGTCTTTATAGATCCCGTCGATATGAAGGGAGGAAGTATGAGCAAAAACATCACGTCCGACAATCGGTTTGTTTCGTTGGATTTTGCGGTGAGTAGCCAAACTGACGACTAAACAGATAGCACTTAAACGATAATGATCAAAGCGGATATTTTGATGGAGGCCATACTTTAAAGCAATGACAATTTCCTCCAGGCAGGCATTGCCTGCTCTTTCTCCGAGACCGCCGACTGTAGTACTTACAGCCCGGAACCCGGTTTGAATTGCTGTGACCGCATTAGCGGTAGCCATGCCCAGATCATTGTGAGCGTGGAATTCCAGAGGAATATTGACTGAATCAGGAAAATTACTGAAACGGGTATGGACTTCCAGCGGAGTCATTATTCCTAACGTATCAGCAAGCCGTACCCGGTTAACGCCAAGTTTTTCGGCTTCCAAACAAATTTGTAACAAAAAGTCTTTATCCGTCCTGCTGGAATCTTCCAGACCTAAACAAATATATCCGACTTCTTTTTTGGCTTGGACAACAGCCTCACCCATTTTATCGATAACCCAGGAACGGCTTTTTTTTAATTTTTTGGATATTTGTTGGTCGGAAACTGGAATAGAAATGGCAACCCCTTCAATACCCGTCCGAAAGCTGGCTTCCAAATCAGAGGGGACAGCCCGGTTCCAGGTTATGAGGCGAACAGGCAGATGAAGGGAGACCAGTTGTCTGATTGAGGCTGCTTCATCCGGACCGACAGCCGGGACGCCAACTTCCAGTTCATCAATTCCGGCGTCGGCCAGGGCCCGGGCAATAAGTTCTTTTTCCGGAAAGCCAAGCGCAATTCCCGGCGCCTGTTCCCCATCTCTTAAAGTCGTATCACATAATAAGATGTTTTCTTCCTTAGTAATCATTTCAGTAGTAATCATTTCAGTCACCACTTAAGTTTCCCTCCTCAAGAAAGCAAGATGTTAAATTTCCTGAAAAATAGAAAAAGAACCCCTCATCTAAAATTCAGGGCTCTCTACAACACTTGACCGCTCCAAACCGTTAGCAGTTTGGTGCCCGCTTATGAAAATGTATTTAAAAATAAATGGTGCTTTGAGCCGCCGGATTAAGCATACTCGAAAGCACCTTTGCTTACTAATTACTGTTAAATTCAACTGTGCATACTTTACATTAATATGTTAACAGGAATTGAACTGTATGACAATATATTTTTCTCATGAATCCTGTATACTTTCATTGAATATTTGCTTTTAACTGCGGGAATTCTCCTTTTTATGCAAACATATTAACCGGGTAGACTGCCAATTCGATTTTTGGTAGAAATTTAAGGCTGGGGTATTATCGCGATCGGCCAATAACTGTAAGCGTTTGGCTCCCTGTTCCCGCGCCCAATCTTCAATGGCTGACAGCAGTTTTTTCCCCAGGCCATGGCCTCTGTAAGCGTCTTCGACTACTAAATCTTCAATTAAGGCAACTTTCCCGCCTTCGGCGGTGGATACCAAAATCTGAGCAGTGCACATCCCCACAATCTGTTGCTTTATCTCTGCTACCTTTACGCAGCGGTTAGTGTTCTCAGCCACCATCATTTCCAGACCTTTTCGTTGTACTGATTCATCAAAGGTAAAATCAGTTTCTATGGAAAACAATATTTTAAGCAGTTTAATCATACTGCTGATATCAGGATAAGCAGCTTTCCTGATTGTATAGTTAAAGATCTGATCAACCACCGTTCTTTTCCCCCTTTGTTTCCCAGGCAGGCTATTTCCGCATAAAGAAACCAAAAACCTTCTTTCTAAGCAAATTGCTGCTTAAGCAAAATGCCGCCGGAAAGGTTTTCGGCTTTTTTGTTTTTTACCAACAAAAATGAAAATTGGTCTCTGGTTACAAGCCGCCGTCATCAGACCGGCATTGTTGTCAGTGTTATATCTGAGGAAGCATTTCACCAATATAACTTCTTATACTTGTTATTAAATCTTTGGTCGGAGCCTTGATATGAGAGAGTTTACCCTGAGGAATGAGGGGTAAGATATTATGAATATGGGCGCCTCTTTTTTTGATCTCCAGACACAAGTCATATAACAGATTGTCATTGACACCGGGAATAAGTACAGTGTTGACTTTTAAAGTCATCCCCGCTTTGGCAGCCAACTCAAGTCCGGCCAGCTGCTTATCAATCAGGATCCAGGAAGCTTCCGGACCAAATAATGTTTTTCCTTTCCAGCGGATATAACTGTAAATACGGGTCCCGACCAGTTCATCCAGGGTGTTGATTGTAACAGTAATATGGGAAACACCAATATCTGTTAATTCCTCAAGTTTTTCCGGCAGGAGCAGGCCATTGGTCTTTAAACAGAGGATCATCCGGGGGAAGTGTTTTTTTACCATTCTCAGGGTTTCAAATGTTGCATTATTTGCCAAAGGTTCTCCGGGACCGGTAATTCCGACAACGGTAAACTTTTCGCCTTGAGCTGAAGCCACAATCCGTTTTACTGTTTGCAGGGCTTGATCCGGGGTTTCCACTCTGTTGGACACACCTGGATCTGATTCCCTGGCATAGTCGAATTTGCGTACACAATAATTACAGGATATGTTGCACCAGGGAGCTACGGCCAGGTATATTTGTCCGGTCCTGCCTTTACCGTAAGTGGATAAACTGGGATGTCCAAGATTCAGGTGCTGACTGGAAATATGTTTTTGCTTGCATTTTGTATGCATTTTAATCCCTCAAATCTTTTATTCGTAACCCAGGTTCAGGCATTTATAGCCGGACCGTTTTTATATTTTCAAATTTAATGTAAAATGACGCTTTCAGTATTTAATACTTAAGCGCCATTGCCTTGCTTATAACCTTGTTTTCTTTAAGTATATTTCGTAAGTGTATTTTAGCAGGAAACGGTTTGTTTTGCAATATTATATGTTACTATTTCCATTTGGTTTATAGGAATAAGTGTTAAATAAGTGTCTGATTCAGTGAAAATAAGAGTAATCACCAGTCAGCATTTGTTATTTAAATATATTTTGATTTTATGCCTGTTTTTGCCTGATA
>DATMXV010000157.1:0-7710 GCA_035561335.1 Desulfitobacteriaceae bacterium | reverse complement strand
CCATAGTTTGCGATCTCTGTGGGGACGCCCAGCGGTCCGACAAAATCCAGGAAAGCGCTGCCCTCCGGCATTTGCTTAATTATTGCCGAGGAATAGCCTACATCCTGCACGACTATTGTGATGGTCCCCCTGGGCCGGTTATAATCCATTACCGTCAGGGGTATCCTTTCTCCTTTTTCATCTGTGCGCACGATGACAAACTGGCCGGCGCCTACTTTTTGGGCGACTTCCGGGGCTTCCACCTCCAGAAGAACGATGCCCGGGGCCAGTTCTCTTCTTTTTGCGATTCTGTACAATTTTATTCCTCCTCCAGACCTTCCTCTTTCAATCAACTATTATATCACCGGGTTAATACACTTCCAATTCACCAGATTATGATAGATTTTTGTCAATTTTGTTAAAAAAAAGTGCTTTAATACTAAAAGCACTAAAATCCGGCGCGCTTTTTCAGTATTTAAAGAAAACCTGATTTTCGCACTCCTGGTCTATTTAGATTTCCACTACCCCTTCAAAAACCTTTTCCGGTTTCCCGGTCATAAACACTGTCTCCGCAGTGTACTTGACTACCAGGTCCCCTCCTTTGAGTTTAACCAGGATATATTCATCTTTATTACAATAGCCGTTAAGTACTGCCGCCACAACCGCGGCGCAAGCACTGGTACCGGCGGCAAAGGTCTCGCCGCTGCCCCGTTCCCAGACCCGCATTTTAAGGGTATTTTTGTCAATGACTGTGACAAACTCCACATTTACTCTTTCCGGGAAGATCGGGGAATATTCAAAAGCCGGCCCTTCTGCCTCCATATTGATACTTTCCAAGCTCTTGCTGAAAACAACGCAATGAGGATTTCCCAGGGACATACAGGTTATCCGGTAATCCTTGCCCTTAATAGTTACCGGTCGATTGATAATCTCCCTGTCCGGCAGGGTGACAGGTATCTTCTCCGGTTTAAGCTCCGCCGGTCCCATATCCACACAAACGGAATTAACCTTTTCATTTTGGATATAGAGTTTGAGCTTTTTGATTCCGCTCAGGGTTTCTATCTCAATCTGATCTTTGCCGGTAATCCGGTTATCATAGAGATATTTTCCGATACAAGTGAGGGCATTCCCGCTCATTCTGCCTTCACTGCCGTCTAAATTGAACATCTGCATTTTGGCCTCAGCCCTATCTGAGGGACAAATCAGGACAATCCCGTCCCCACCGATCCCAAAATGCCTGTCGGATAAATGCACACTTAAAGATTCAGGGCTGACAACATTCTGCCGGAAACAATTAAAATAAATATAATCATTGCCGCAGGACTGCATTTTGGTAAAGCTGAGCTGCTGGCGTTCACTTCGCATATTATTAATATCCACCAACTCAATGCTGTTCTGGGAATAACGGCTCTTCAGACTGTCAGCCAGGGCGTTGGCGGTATTCGGCGAAGTCAGGCAGGGAATCGCGGTTTCGACTGCTTTACGGCGAATTTTAACGCTGTCCCGGCTGGGCAGCCTGCCCCTGGAAGATGTGGAAATAACACAATTGATTTTCCCGCTTTCCAGGAGGGTTTGAATATTATCGTCATCTGCCTCATGGATCTTATTAACTGGAATTACCTCTAAACCGGCCTGTTCCAGAATCATGGCCGTTCCTTTGGTCGCATATAAGGTGAACCCCAAATCGGCATATTTCCTGGCAATATCAACAATTTCCGGTTTGTCACTGTCCCGGACAGTAACGAGGACCCCTCCCTGTTTAACCATCTTATAACCGGCAGCCACCAGTCCCTTATAAAGCGCTTCCGCCAGGGATTTTCCTATGCCCAGGACCTCGCCCGTAGACTTCATCTCCGGGCCCAAATGGACATCGACATCAATAAGTTTATCAAAGGAAAAAACCGGGACCTTAACGGCAACATAGGGCGGTGTTTTATAAAGCCCTGTTCCATAGCCCATATCTCTTAATTTTTCCCCCAGAATAGCCCTGGTCGCCAGATCAACCATAGGCACGCCGGTTACTTTGCTGATATAGGGAATGGTCCGGGAAGAACGCGGGTTAACCTCGATCACATAGATTTCCCCGGCATGGATAATATACTGAATATTAATCAATCCCTGGGTATTCAGGGCCAGGGCCAGTTTTTCCGAATAAGCAATTACCAGTTCCGTCAGCTCTCCGCTTAAGTTCCAGGCAGGATAGACTGCGATCGAATCACCGGAATGGATCCCGGCTTTTTCAATATGCTCCATGATCCCGGGAACAAGAATCTCCTCTCCGTCACAGATGGCATCGACCTCAATTTCAATACCTGTAAGGTATTTATCAATCAGAACCGGATTTTCAATTTCGTAAGCAAGAATAATGTCCATATATTCGCGGATATCATCATCATTAAAGGCAATAATCATATTCTGGCCGCCAAGCACATAGGAAGGCCGCATCAGGACCGGATATCCCAGCTTATTGGCGGCCTGCAGGGCTTCATCCTTGTTCATTACGGTATACCCCTGCGGGCGTTTAATCGCCAGGCTTTCCAGCAAGGTGTCAAAACGTTCCCTGTCTTCGGCAGTATCGATGCTGTCGGCGGAAGTCCCCAGGATCCGCACCCCATTGGCCTCCAGGAACTTGGTTAATTTGATCGCCGTCTGGCCGCCAAAAGCCACGACAACCCCATAAGGCTGCTCAGTCTGAATCACATTCATGACATCCTCGTTGGTCAGCGGTTCAAAATACAAACGGTCGGCCGTATCAAAATCGGTAGATACCGTTTCCGGGTTGTTGTTGATGATAACTACTTCATAGCCCGCTTTTTTCAAGGCCCAGACACAATGAACGGAAGCATAATCAAATTCAATCCCCTGACCGATCCGAATCGGCCCGGAACCAAAGACAATAATTGTTTTCTTACCGCTGTTTTTGGCCTTGATAAACTGCTCCGCCTCATTTACCTCATCATAGGTCGAGTAAAAATAGGGGGTTTCGGCTTCAAATTCAGCGGCACAGGTATCAACCATTTTATAAGAAGCCCGGAGCGGCTGCTCAATCCTGCAGCCGGAAAGATATTCGATAACTTTATCCGTATAACCCAGGATTTTCGCTTTTTGATAGAGTTCAGGGGTCAAACAAGCAGCGGCCAGTTCTTTTTCCAGGGCTGCCAGATTGGCAAGTTTATGCAGGAACCAGAGGTCAATTTTCGTAACCTCATGAATCAAGCTGCAGGAAATGCCCCGTTGCAGGGCGGCAAAGATCACAAAAAGCCTTTCATCGTCACACACGGTTAACAATTGTTCAATCCGGTGATCGGTATGTTCTTTCAGTTTCGGCAGGTTAAGACTGTCCAGGGATATTTCCGCTCCTCTTACCGCTTTCATGATTGCCTGCTCAAAACTCGTCCCAATAGCCATCACTTCGCCGGTAGCTTTCATTTGGGAACCCAAAGTCCGCTTGGCATAGACAAATTTATCAAACGGCCACTTGGGCAGTTTAACCACCACATAATCAAGAGCCGGTTCGAAACAAGCGCAGGTCTTGCCTGTTACCGCGTTTTTAATCTCATCAAGTGTATAACCGATCGCTATTTTGGCCGCCACTTTGGCGATTGGGTAACCCGTAGCCTTGGAAGCCAGGGCTGAAGACCGGGACACTCTGGGGTTAACCTCGATGACGGCGTACTCAAAACTGTCGGGATGCATGGCAAATTGGCAATTGCAGCCTCCCTCTACTCCCAGGGAATTGATAATATTCAAGGCTGCCGAACGGAGCATTTGGTACTCCTTATCTGAGAGGGTAACTGCCGGGGCAATGACAATGCTGTCTCCTGTATGCACGCCTACCGGATCAAAATTCTCCATGCTGCAAACTGTAATGGCATTGCCGGCCCGGTCCCGCATTACTTCAAATTCTATCTCTTTCCACCCTGAGATACACTTTTCAATCAGGACCTGGTTTATGGGTGAAAGCCTCAGGCCATTAGCGGCAATTAACCTCAGTTCCTTTTCATTGGAGGCTATGCCCCCGCCTGTCCCGCCGAGGGTAAAGGCCGGACGGACAATCACCGGATAGGATATCTCCCCGGCAAAAGCCAAAGCGGCAGGAACATCAGTTGTTACCAGAGAAGGAATAACAGGCTCGCCAATGGCTTCCATAGTATCCTTAAACATTTGTCTGTCTTCAGCCTTATCAATAGTTTCCGGATTAGCCCCCAGCAGCCTGACTCCCTGCTTTTCCAGGAACCCTTCTTTAGCCAGCTGCATGGAAAGAGTAAGACCCGTTTGGCCGCCAAGGGTGGATAAGATACTGTCAGGGCATTCCTTTTCAATAATTCTTTTAATTGTTTTTGTCGTCAAAGGTTCAATGTAGATTTGATCAGCCATCGCGTTATCAGTCATGATAGTCGCCGGATTGGAGTTGACCAGCACTACTTCCAAACCTTCTTCTTTCAGGGCCCGGCAGGCTTGGGTCCCGGCGTAGTCAAATTCCGCAGCTTGGCCGATCACGATTGGTCCGGAACCAATCACAAGTACCTTCTTTATTTCCTTGTTTAGTGGCATTTCGAGTATTCCTCCCTAATAAGGCCGATAAATTTATCAAACAGAAAATTGGTATCAAGCGGTCCTGACGAGGCTTCAGGGTGAAACTGGACGGAGAAGGCGGGCATATTTTGATATTCGATCCCTTCACAAGTACCGTCGTTGGCATTAATAAAGCTTAAGCGGGCCTGGGCGGGAAGATCAGCGGCGACAACCGCATAACCATGATTTTGGCTGGTAATATAAACCCGGCCTGTTCTCAAATCCTTGACAGGCTGGTTTGCTCCCCGGTGCCCGTATTTAAGTTTAGCAGTTTCGGCTCCCTGTGCCAAGGCCAGCAATTGATGACCCAGACAGATACCGAAAATCGGCAGGCCTGATAGAGACAATTTTGCCAGTTCCCTGATAATCTCTATATTTTCCGCCGGATCTCCGGGGCCGTTGGAAAGCATAACCCCATCCGGCTTTAAACTGATGATTTTTTCCGCTGAGGTATCTGCCGGTACGGTTATGACTTCGCAGCCGCGTTTCAGGAGCTCGCGGCGAATATTTTCCTTAGCCCCAAAATCCCACAATACCACTTTGAATCCTCCCGGTTCTCCTTTGGCCACCAGAATATCCCTGCTGCAAACTGCCTGCACCGCATCAGTGATTCTGTAGCCCTTAATTTCAGCCACTATTTCAGCAACATTATCCAGGGTTGTGGTAATCTTGGCATTCATCACCCCATACTCCCGGATGATCTTGGTTAATTCCCGCGTATCAATCCCGTAAACTCCAATAATATTATGCATATTCAAAAAAATATCAAGCTCACCCTCACTGCGGAAGTTGGATGGAACTTGACACCACTCGCGGACAATATAAGCTTTTACCTGGGGAGCGGGGCTCTCAAAATCAGAGGGGATAATACCATAATTTCCGATTAAGGGAAACGTCTGAACTACAATCTGCCCATAATAGCTGGGGTCGGTTAAGGTTTCCAAATAGCCGGTCATCCCGGTGGTAAAAACAATTTCCCCAACCGTCTCCCCTGCTGCTCCAAAGGGTTTTCCTTTAAAAACCCGCCCGTTTTCGAGGACAATATAGATAAATTGCGGCATTTTAATTCCTCCGTTATTTCATCATTGAGAATTAATTCTTATAGGTATTCAGAATCCCTTCCGCCAATTCCCGCTTGCTGATTCTTCTGTTCATCGCCTGTTTCTCGATAAACTTATGGGCCTGGGGTTCAGTCAGATTCAAATTTTGAATAAGGACGCATTTTGCCCGGTCCACCAAGCGGATGTCTTCAATTTTCTTCTGCAATTGCTTATTCTCCTGCTGCAAGCCTAAAAGCCTCCGCCTGGAGGCAGCCATCAGCTTTAAAGCCTGAAAAAAATTTTGCCGGCTTAAAGGTTTAGGCAGGACAAATACCCCGTAATCCTCCACCTTGGCTGAAACATCATCGGCAATTTCCGACTTGACAATCAGGATCACCCCGGCAGTCGAAATTTCCGTCACCATTAAGGATAGTTCCTCCCCGAATTCATCCCGAAGCGGGGCGTTGATAACTACAAGGTCAAAATCTTTCTGATTCAGCAATCTGCGGGCTTCGCTACTGCTTTTTACGGTAACGATTTCGGAAAAGTCATGTGCCCTTAAAAACTCTGTGAGAAAATCTTTGCCCTTTTCAAGGCTTGATACAATCATAACACTGTCCATAGCACCACCCATCCTCCGCCTCTGCTCATCAGACTTTTAAAAAATACATTTCCCTTTCAAATTGCTTTTTGTCTTCCTCTTGCTGATAGCGTTTCCATTCTGCTAACTTTATGCTTAGGAATTTAGCAATAGTCTTTTCAGGTAAAACTTGTTGGATAAAAGAACTGTTCCCGGCAAGTTCAATTGCCATTCCCAGATTTTCCGGAATTTTAGCCATGTCCGAAAGTTTTTCCGTCTCAGCCTCATAAAGATTGGCGTCAAAAGCCGGGGCCAGGGACATCTGCTTGTTGATTCCCTCCAATCCGGCCTGTATGACAAGGGCAAAGGCCAGATACGGATTACAGGCCGGGTCGGGTGAACGCAGTTCTATCCGGCAGTACTCATCTTCGGCGGCAGGAATACGGATCAGTTGGGAGCGGTTTTGGTGGGACCAGGTAATATATTTAGGCGCTTCAAATTCTCCAAAACGGGCATAAGAATTTACCAAAGGATTCAAAAAGGCCGTTATCTCAGGAATCCTGGTCATTATCCCGGCGATAAATTCTGCGGCTGCTTTTTGGGATTGTTGATTGCGGTTATTAAAAATATTAAGCCCGTCCTTGAAAAGGGAAAGATTGATATGCAGGCCGCTGCCGCTTTTTTCCGCCAGGGGTTTGGGCATAAATGTAGCATGTAAACCATTACGGTCAGCAATCGTCTTAACTACGGATTTAAAAGTCACTAAATTGTCGGCTGCGGTCAAAGCGTCACTATACTGGAAATCAACTTCATTTTGACCGGGACCTTGTTCATGGTGGGAGCTTTCCGGCTTGATCCCCATCTGCTCCAGGGTCAGACAAATTTCCCGGCGGACATTTTCCCCCTTGTCAAGCGGAGCAATGTCGCAATACCCGCCAAAATCATAGGGGATAGCGCTGGGCATACCCCTTTCGTCCAATTGAAAAAGATAAAACTCACATTCCGACCCGATCTTGCAATTAAAACCGGAATCTTCGGCTGCCCGCACGGCTTTGCGCAGGATATTCCGGCCATCCCCGGCGAAGGGAGTCCCATCCGGATGCTTAATATCACAGTAAAAGCGGACTACGCGTCCATTACTGGGCCTCCAGGGAAGCACAGACAGGGTCACCGGATCAGGGACCAGGAACAGATCTGATTCTTCAACATTCATAAAGCCGCTGATTGCTGAAGCATCAAAAGAAATCCCATACTTAAAAGCCTTGGACAATTCCTCAGGCATAATTGAAATGTTTTTCTGAGTACCAAAAATGTCGCAAAAAGCCAGCCTGATGAACTTTACATCATTTTCCGCAATGAATTCAAGTACCTCAGTCATGGTATAATTCATAAATTTTCACCTCTTAATTATGATACTAATCAGGGACATCTTTGTCCATTAAGAAATGTCAGGCTATATTACTTCTTGCTTTTTGGGCGGGAAATTTTAATTTTTCTTTTAATTTCATAATGGTTCAAAACTGTTTATAATGGTTG
>DATMXV010000156.1:0-2435 GCA_035561335.1 Desulfitobacteriaceae bacterium | reverse complement strand
ATTAGCTCTATTTTAAAGGAGACCCATAAAAAAGGAACTGATTCTCTGTAGCATCAGTTCAAGTACACAACTTTACAAACATTATGGGAACCACCGCGCCAGCGGTTTAGTGCTATGAATATTATAAGAAATTGCGGGGAGCGGAGGCGGATTGCCGTCGCTCCCCGCCGTCGTTATAGCTCCACCATTGCTGTAAGCTGTTTAAGAACGTCTGATACCCGGCTCCACAATTCCACATAATCTTTTTGCAATGCGGCAATCTCGGATAGATACACGCCATAGGGATTGGCATGTATGGCAACTTTGTTCACGTTGGCCGCGCACCTGCGTTGCAGGGAAACAAGCTCCCGGACGGAAGAGAGGTCAACATTCAGTACAGCTCAGCTCTTAATATTATAAAAATTTTTCAGAATTTTTTTGATCTTCAAAGAGTAAGCTAAAAAATAATAATTTCTGAATAAAAAGATTTAAAATAAATCAACAGCAGTGACTTAATATTCTGCTGTTAATCTATTTGGGAAAACGATTCAGCCGCTGTTCAGCTTTCCTTCAGGCCCAATTCAGCCAAGTATAGAATAATAAAGACAGCTATCTTTACAATAAACAGGAGGCTAATCATATGCAAAAAATCAAAGGAATTAAGATTTTACTGGTCGATGATGAACCAAATATATTGGAATTTCTGGAAATGGGTCTTCTTAATGAAGGATTTGATGTTCAGACCGCTCAGGATGGAATGACGGCGATCACGCTGGCGAAGCAATTTCAACCCCATATTGTAATTCTTGATATCATGATGCCGGGCATGGACGGATTTGAAGTGTGCCGGATGCTCAAAAAAACGGAAAATGTGGCGATCATCATGCTCACAGCCAAAGATGAAATTGATGACCGGGTCAAAGGACTTACCCTGGGAGCGGATGATTACATGGCGAAACCGTTCAGCTTTGAGGAACTGCTTGCCCGGATTCAGGCCAGAATACGCAATCAATTTCCCAATCTAATAGGAGAAGTTATAATCGGACCATTTCGAATTGATGACAGGCGCAAGGAAATTCTCTATGCTGACCGGTTGCTTGAGCTCTCTCCCACAGAATACGAGCTGCTCAAATTTATGGTGCTCAATCAAGGCCTAGTCCTGAGTAAAGCAAAAATTTTAGATCGGGTCTGGGGCTATGATTTTGGCGGGGATGAAAATATTGTCGAAGTCTATATCCGGTCACTAAGGGATAAATTGCAGGATAAAGAACACCGTCTGATCCGCACTTTGCGCGGCTCGGGATACCGGGTTGATTTATGATGAAAACATTAACCAGAATTATTCAACACTTTTTTAATCCCAACTCCCTTCGTTTCCAGTTGTTATCCCGTTCTTTATTCCTCATAGTAATGATTCTGGCCTTAATTGGTTCCTTTCAGTATTTTTTCATGAGAGAAGTAATTTACCAAAATAAAGCCGAAAATATTCAGAGTCAAATCATGTCAATCCCTAAGGAGGCATGGGAGCAACTCTTGGACAACTCTCAGGATAATGGGCTGAAGGAGGAACCGGATAATAATCCTAATAAAGGACCAAATCGTTTTCCGTTTTTCTTTTTAGAGGGTTCGGCAATTGCAATTATTGACAACCAAGGACATTTCTCCGCAATTACTGATTTGCCTTTGACTACCGGAGAGGCCCCGCAGCTTACAGAACAGGATTATCAGGATGCCAGGAATCCAAAATCCAAACTGGTATATAAAGTATTAAAACAACCCGCCGGAGATGAGCAGCTTATCGTTCTTCAGCCAATTGAGACAAGAGATCATTTGACAGAGATAATCCAAGTAAGCATAAGTACGGAGTCTTTGCAGGATGTAATGTTCCGGCAGCTTCTTACTTTTTTATCTCTCTCCTTCCTGGCCTTAATCGGCGGGATGTTAGCCTTTATTCCGGTGTTAAGAAAAACGCTGGTTCCTCTCTCAAATATGGTCAGTAAAGTTGAACAAATCGACTCCGGCAATCTTGCCGAATATTTCCCTGCCAAACAAGGACAAATAGAAATCGACCGCCTGGCTGTATCTTTTAACGGAATGCTGAAAAGATTGGAAGCATCATTTGCCGCCGAAAAAGAGGCCAGAGAACAAATGCGCCGTTTTGTTGCCGATGCCTCCCATGAATTACGTACTCCTTTAACTTCTATTCACGGATTTTTGGAGGTCTTACTGCGAGGAGCTGTGAATCAACCTGATAAATTATCCAAATCTTTAAAGAGCATGTATGCGGAATCAGAACGGATGAAAAAACTCATTGAGGATCTTTTACTACTTGCTAAATTGGACCGCACACCCAATATCCAGTTAACCGAGGGCGAACTAAACTGCATTATTGAAGAAATGGAACCACAGTTAAAGCTTTTAGCCGGAAACCGCCAAGTGGTATTGCAATTAAAATC
>DATMXV010000155.1:0-13231 GCA_035561335.1 Desulfitobacteriaceae bacterium | reverse complement strand
GAATTGGGGAAAACCGGTACAGTACAAAGAGATGATATCGATAATCATAATCAAAAAAGTACATAAAGATAAGAGAGGTGTTTGAAATTGGCAGAAAAAGAAGAGGTTATTTAATCATTGTTTGGTTTTAACAGAACCAAGCTTTTGACAAATCGATTTTTAGGAAGGAAACTAAAAATAATGATTAAAGCAATTAGTCTTTTTGTTATGGCCGGACTGGCTGAAATAGGCGGAGGTTATTTGGTTTGGCTTTGGCTTAGAGAGTCAAAGCCGTATTGGTATGGCATCATAGGCGGATTGGTTTTAGTCCTGTACGGTATTATACCGACATTGCAGAATTTTCCTAATTTCGGCAGAGTATATGCAGCTTATGGTGGCGTTTTTATTATTTTGGCCGTACTTTGGGGATGGGGGATTGATAAAAAAGTACCAGATAATTACGATTGGCTGGGTGCAGTGATATGCCTGGTGGGAGTAGCTGTAATGTTGTGGGCTCCGCGTCATTAATCGTCAAAAAAAGCATCAATGAAAAAAGGCTGGAGAGGAGGTAAACTATGGAAAGTACCATGGAAGACAGGGTATCTTACGGTTGTTTGTTGGAGAGGGGATGCAGGTGCTGAGGTTTCCCTTTTGATTAATTTAAAGCAAAAGAACCAGCATCAAAGTCTGCCATAGCTCCTGGCTTATCTTCATGCCATGCCTCATAAAGACGCTCAACCGCCTCGGGGATATCCTGAAGCGGGATTCCTCCATAATTCAGCAGCACCGTCCCGTTTTGGCTTCTCTCTTGGCTTCTCCCTGGGTGGCTCCAATACCTGGACGTTGGGTATACGCCTACGCCGGCTTGATGGGCACGACTGACCAGTTCATCCTCCTTTACGGGCCATTTGGCTTGAACGAGCAGATGCAGGCCGCCATAAAAGCCTGAAATATGGATGCTGTCTCCGAATCTTTTTTTTAGAGCATTTACAAGCACTTCGCATTTTACCTTATGGGTTTTTCTCATTTTTCTCAAATGGCTTTCCAAAAGACCCCCTTTCATAAAAAGCTCCAATGGTTTTTGGGTAAGAAACGACACGAACGGAGCATGGTTGTCAAACCGCCTATGCAATCTATCAAGCAGCTTTTCAGGAACGATCAGATACGAGACACTGATGCACGGAAACAACAGATCGGAGAAACCGCCTATATAGAAAACCCTGTCTGTACAAAGGGATTGGAGAGAGGGAATAGGCCGGAGACCATGCTGAAAATGGCAGTTATAATCGTCTTCAATAATAAAGGCGTCCTTTTGTTTGGCCCATTCCGCAAATTCGTTCCGTCTGGATATGGGCATCACAATACCTGTGGGGAATTGATGGGAGGGGGTGATATACGCCGCTATTACCTTTGTTGCCGAGAGTGCCTTTACATCTGCTCCGTGCTGATCAAGTCCCATAGGGCATATATGCAGACCATTATTATGGAAGGTTATGCGCGACTGGTCGTAGCCCGGTTCTTCCATGGCAATATCCAGCCCCTTTTCCATTGATTTCAAAAGCTGGCAGACCAGATCCAGGGAAAATTGTGTACCCATTGTCACCACAATCTGTTCAGCAGTACAGTTTACGTCGCGATAATGATGGATAAATCTTTGGATCTCTGTCCGGAGTCCTGTTTCGCCGAAAACTGATGCTTGCCTGGTCAACTCTTCTCTATAATCATGAAAGCATCTGCCGATCAGCCTTTGCCAGTGGTTGCAGGGAAGATCGGAGAGAAGAAGCTTGCCGCATCGAAAATCATAAATAATATTTTGATCCGGCACTTCGGTATCTTCATCACAGTTAGCGCCCTCGCATTCCTGAAAATTATTAATGTCCAATGCTTCCACATAGTAACCTATGCGCGGCTTGCTTGTGATAAAGCCCTCGGCAAACAGCAGATCATAGGCCAATTCCACCGTATTCCTGCTGATATGTAACTCCATGGATACTGCCCGGCTCGATTTTAGCTTTGTACCGGGTTTCAGTGTTCCATTGAATATGTCTGCCTTAATCCTCTCATACAATTGGGTATACAATGGCGTTTTGTTCTTTTCATCAAGCATCCACATAAACATACTCCTTAAGCGCGCTTTTTTACATACAATTAGTTAGAATCTTCTAACTCTATCCTCAAATAAGGCAGCGCCGGTTCGCGCTGCTTGTTGCCGCCTTATAGTTCCGCGGATATTAATATTTTATAATATTTTTGTATTTACAGCAAATGAAACGCCGGCGGGCATCACCCGCAGGGCTCTCATGGCATTTAATATCGCTATGACCGCAACGCCCACATCGCCAAATACCGCCTCCCACATCGTTGCGCTCCCGGCTGCACCGAGAATAAGGATAATCGCTTTGACACCGAGCGCAAAAATGATATTTTGCCAGACGATGTTGCGCGTCTTTTTCGCAATGCGGATAGCCGCGACAATTTTTGACGGTTCATCCGTCATCAAGACCACATCGGCAGCCTCAATAGCCGCATCGGAACCAATACCGCCCATAGCAATACCTACATCAGCTCTTGCCAGCACCGGCGCGTCATTGATACCGTCACCCACAAAAACCAGTTTCCCTTTTGTAGTCTTGCTTTCCGCCAACGTTTCCAACTGCTCAACTTTTTGATAGGGCAGCAGCTCGGCATAAACAGTATCAAGCCCAATTTCGCGGGCGATTTGCTCGCTAACAATTTTGCTGTCGCCGGTCAGCATGGCAATATTACTTACGCCAACGGCTTTTAAATCTTTAACCGCCCTTTGGCTGTCAGGTTTCAGTTCGTCGGAAATAACAATGTATCCCGCATATTCACCGTCGACGGCAAGGTAAACAACAGTTCCTGTTGTATCGGGTTTTACATAGCCAATATGCTCGGAATCCAAGAGCTTACCGTTACCGGCCAACACCGCTTTGCCAGCCAACTTGATCCGGACGCCTTGACCGGCAATTTCTTCGTATGCCGAAATCCTTTCGGCATTTATATCCTGCCCAAAGGCTTTTTTGATGGAAACGGCGATGGGATGATTTGAACTGCTTTCGGCATGAGCTGTGAAGGAAAGCAGTTCGTCTTCCGACCAGCCGTTCACAGCCTTTACCTGCGTCACTTGGAAAATGCCTTTAGTCAGTGTTCCGGTTTTATCAAATATTACTGTATCGACATTATTGAGGGCTTCCAGATAGTTGCTGCCTTTGATCAGGATACCATTTTTTGAGGCCCCGCCGATGCCGCCGAAAAAGCTTAAGGGGATAGAAATCACCAACGCGCAGGGGCAGGAAACGACAAGGAACACCAGAGCGCGGCTCAACCAGTCGGCAAACTGCGCGCCTGGAACAAACAACGGGGGAATAACGGTCAGCGCGAGAGCCGCGAATACGACAAAGGGCGTATAGTACCGGGCAAACTTTGTAACAAAGTTCTCCATCGGGGATTTTTTGGCGCCGGCGTTCTGTACCAAGTCCAGTATTTTGGAAACGGTGGATTCACTAAATTCTTTCGATACTTCTATGGTCAATAAGCCATTTTTATTGATCGAGCCGGAAAGTATCTCGCTGCCGGGTTCAACATCCCTGGGCAGAGCTTCACCGGTCAGCGCGGAGGTGTCCAGTGCCGAACGGCCTTCCACTACTACGCCGTCCAGAGGCACCTTTTCGCCGGGCTTTACAACGATATAGTCCCCAACACCGATTTCCTCCGGTGTAACCCTTCGAATATCTTCTCCAACCTTCAGATTGGCAAAATCGGGACGAATATCCATCAGCGCCGATATGGACCTACGGGAACGGTTGACGGCAAGACGCTGGAAGGCTTCGCCAATTTGGTAGAACAGCATGACCGCCACGCCCTCGGGATACTCGCCAATCGTAAACGCGCCGATGGTTGCAATGCTCATCAGGAAATTTTCATCAAAAATCTGTCCCTTGGAAATATTTCTGAGTGCCCTGAATACAACCTCGCCGCCCACCAAAAGGTAACCGGCAAGGAACATTGTCAGTTCGACCGGCGGGGAAAAATCCAAGGCCAGCCCAATCACGAAAAGAGCCGCACCGATGCCAATCCCTATACGCAACAACCTTTGCCGCCGGCGGAGCGGCGCTTCTTTTTCCTCCCGTTTTTCGGCAAAAGAAATCTGAACGGCAGGTTCAAGATCCTTTACAATTTGCAACGCCTGCCGGATGAGGGAGGGCAGACTTGTTTTATCCTCTGCTTCGATCAGCAGCTTTTGAGATACAAAATCAACACTGGCTGCCTTGACGCCTTTAAGCCGGCTGACACGTGTTTCGATTTTTCCCGCACAGTCGGCGCCGCATAGACCCAGGAGATAAATCGTCCTCTTTCCGGGTATGGTAATTGCCGCCTCGGATATTTCAATCGCCGGCTCGTACTGCTTAACAATCCTGTTCGTCTGCTCCATAATGCCGCCCAACATATCGCCGTTGCTTACTTCCATGGTGAGCTTCTGCGCTGGGAAATCAATCGTCGCACCGGCCACACCTCCCAGCTTGCGGATGCGTTTCTGCATTTTTTCGGCGCACATCGGGCAGCAGAGGCCGTTTAGGATATACTCTTTATGAATAACAGCTTCCATATAACTCACGCTTCCTGTTTTTATACTAACTTACCTTTACTACAATATCCTCGTCGACCTCAGCAGAGATATCGCTTACAGCCTTTAATATCCTGCTTTCGTCTCCGTCAAATTCAACAGTGATAGAGGTAGCGGAGAAATCCACCGCTGCGTTCTTAACCCCCTCAACCTGATTAACCTCCCGCTCAATTGCGGCGGCACAATTGGGGCAGCAAAGCCCTTCGAGAATGTACTTTTTAGTTGTTGACATGATTCATCGCTCCTTATAATTTTTTGCAGTATGTTCAGACGATTGAAAGATTGAGAACCTGTTCAACTAATGTGCTAAAAAATGTCTATTCGTGAATATGAAGGAACCCTTGCTGAAAAATATTACCGACGTGTTCGTCATCCAAAGAATAATAGACAATTTTCCCGTCCCTGCGATATTTAACCAGCCTGGTCTGGCGAAGCGCCCGAAGCTGATGCGAAATTGCGGATTTGGTCATACCCAATAATGATGCAATATCGCATACGCACATTTCCGATTTTAATAAGGCACATACGATCTTGACGCGGGTAGAGTCACTGAATATCTTGAACAGATCGGCCAGATTCAATAATACTTCATCCTCCGGCATCTGTTCCCGGACTTTGGCAACTACTTCTTCATGAATGACATTACAGTCACATCTATCAAAGTCGGTACTATAAGCACACATAATAAAACCTCCCATAGTTGAACAGTTGAGTATCCACGCAACTATTATATGTAAAAGCGAAAAGATTGTCAATAAGCGTATAAACTAAATACCATAAATATCCCGTTTGTTTTTCAAAAGTTCAACCTCAAAGGGACTTGCCAATTCGTTGTATCAATAAACTTTGGGGGAAACTGACTTTTATAGGCAATCTCCCCCGTACTATATTCAATTACACTAAAAATGAGTTAGGCCAGCGCCTTGCCCAACGCTTTGCAGGCTCCGCTTGCTGCCTCATCAGGAGCTTCATTGCATATGACGCTGTTGCAGGCAAGGACTACGCCCTCGGAGATGCACTCCGCTTCCCAGTTCCTCATCCATTCACCGTCGCCCCAGCCATAGGAACCAAAAAGCGCGATCTTTTTCCCTCTCAATTTACTTTTGCAGGAGGAAAACATCGGCTCAAATTCGCTTTCTTCCAACTGCTCCGCACCCATGGATGGGCAGCCGAACGCAATGGCATCAAAAGCATCCATTAAATCGGCAGAGAACTCGGATGCTCTAAATATCGTAATTCCGGCGCCTGCCGCTCTTGCGCCTTCTACGACCAGAGCGGACATCTTTTCAGTGTTGCCCGTTCCGCTCCAGTAAACCACCGCGATTTTACTCATAACAATTACCCCTTTTCTTTAAATAATTTATTTGTTAAGCAGTCACTGTCAACTGCAAAACAGACCTGCCACAGAAAAACAATTTCTGATAGATGTTCCTGCACTTCTTGTATTTAGCGAACAGTTTCATCGCTTCACATTCATTGCCATAGACCTTCCAACAGCCTGTACATTTGCTGTTCTGTCCGCCGTTTTTGATAAACCCTATCACGTCCTCTAAGGGGTAGCCCAAAAAGATTCCGATTTCATGAGGGAACTCCTTTCTCAACTCGAATCGGTGTTTTATATGCCTTATACAATATTCGACCGAATTGTTCTGATATCCGTATGTAAATAGAAACTCTGCTACTCCGCTTTTTTGCAGATCCTCTTTAAACTTTGATTTTCGATATACCAAAATCAGGGCTTGAGAATCTTGTGCATGCAATACTTCAAGAAAGACTCCCTTACCATTCAACTGAATATTGCCTGCAAGGCATTGCTCCAGTTCGTCATAAGTCGAAAAAGTGTAATTGAACAAACTTGCTGTTTTAAGACTTGCCAATGTCGGAGAGCAATGGCTTATTAAAAATCTATCTATAATGCTCACACCTTTACTTCACCCGCCTATTTAGAGCGCTTATGGAATACAGTGAACGTCATTTCGACCGATGGGTCTGCAAGTTGGATTTTTCCAACTTGCAGACGATATCGTTACGATAAATCCAATGGTCGATATTTTTGACTATGAACTCAGGGAGAACCGGACGGATGCCATTTCTTTTTTCGTTGATCCTGCAAAAAAGTCTGCATGGCCTGGGCAGATTCATTGCTGATGACATGTTCAATGGCGCAGGCATCAGCATCGGCGATTTGAGGATCAATATATAAGACATCAATAAAAAATCTTTTGATTATTTGATGTTTTTGGGAAGTGAATTCCGCCAGCTTTTTTCCGGCGAGGGTCAGGAAAATCTCTCCATACTTTTCATTTGTAATCAATCCCTTATCGGAGAGCGTCGCCATAGCGCTGCTGGTGCTGGCCTTGGTGACGTTCAGTCGCTGTGCAATATCCGATACTCTTGCTCCAACTTCATCCTTTGAAAGCTCATATATTGCTTCGAGATAATTCTCCATAGTAAAAGTTAAGTTCTCCATTTTTCCTCCTTAGAGATCGGAAAACCAAGTGGACCAAACGTTCTAAACCGGTTCTTTCAGGTTTTCGAACCGCGCCCACCGCCGCCAGTACGAAGCATATACTGCTTCCAGATATACTTACGGTAAAATTTAATTTTCCTGTTTCATGCAGAAAAAGGTACCCCATTAACGCATTTTAAGGCTATTTTTTCCCGTATATCAATCCGATCCCTCCAAGCATCGGTCTTATCCTTAATATTCCCGGTATAAATGTCTCGTTTGAGGAACGCAGTAAATGAATCTCGCTGATGCCCTCGTTTTTTAATTCTTCGATAAACTCCTTGATATCGCCGTAAAAGATTTTTTCATAGAAAAGATCATGAAAAGCAAAGACCCCGCCTTTTTTCACGACCCGCAGCGCTTCCCGGACAACAAGCCGTTTGTCCGGCTGGCTCTTTACCTCATGGAATACGAAGTTGCTGATCGCACCATCAAAAGATTCATCCGGGAAATCAAGCTTTGCCGCATCGCCCTTTTGGAAGACAACTCTGTCTCCAACTCCTTCAAGCCTTGCGTTTGTTTCGCACTGTTCTTTAGCAAAATCCCACATGTAACCCCAATAATCGATACCTATGACCTTGATATTTTGCGATTTTTTTGCCGATTTTATAGATAACGCCCCATTCCCGCAGCCGATATCTAAAATGCTGCCTTTTTCCAATGGCAGATGAGCCAGCACATAATCAAGGATTTTGTTCTGAACCAGGTATCTCCCATCGTATGAAAACAGCCTTCTACAAATATAAAAATAAACTCCAATAGTAAGAGAAATGATGAGTACCAAAATCAAAATCGTTCTTACGATCAGCGTTATCACAAGCGGCCAGCTATTGATAAAGGAGCCAAAACTTAACAGGCATAAAACCAGGGCAATTTCAAAAGCCGCCACTATGCATTTTATTCTACTGACCGAAATCCAGTTTCCATAGTTCACCTGATCGATTTTTTCCATAACCGCATCAATCCTTTCTACTGATTTTTGCAAGGCGAATGCGTATCTTTCAAAAGATTCTCTTTACAGTTTGTCTATGGAAACATGTAATCAACGATGGCGTCCGGCAATAGCTCCTCAATTACATCAACTTTCTCAGTTTCTTCCCGGTTCGTGCCCGGACTGAAGGACGAGTCCGTTTGCTTTTAACTCATCAAGGCGGTTTCCTCTTGCTAAACAGTAACGTCGCATCCTGATAATTTCAGTTTTCCGGCGAAAATACTCCCGCTCACGCCCGCGCCATAAACAAGAATCTTCAACGGACTTCACCTTCTGTCGTGATGGAATTAACTTTGAGCGGTAACGTAAAGCCAGCATGCTATACGCTCCAGCCGAGGCTCTCCTGCTGGATGCGGTACAGCTTTTCGTACAGGCCCTTATTCTGCATCAGGTCCTCATAGGTGCCTTCCTCGACCAACCTGCCGTTATCGAGTACAATGATCTTATCCGCACCCGCGACTGTTCTTAACCGATGGGCGATGACAATCACCGTCCTGCCTTCAATCAACTTGGAAATAGCCTGCTGAATGTGCACCTCATTTTCCGGGTCGAGGAAAGCAGTAGCCTCGTCAAGAAGAACGATAGGCGCGTTTTTCAAAAGAGCCCGGGCAATTGAGATCCGCTGACGCTCGCCGCCTGAAAGGGTGCTGCCGTTTTCACCCAGCATCGTCTGATAACCGTTAGGCAGTGCGCTTACAAACTCGTTGCAACAGGCGGCTTTGGCAGCTTCCAGTACCTGTTCCTCCGTCGCGTCCATGTTTCCGATCCGGATATTGTTGTAGACCGTATCATTGAAAAGAACAACATCCTGAAACACAAAGGAGATATAGCTCATCAGATGCTCGGGGTCCAGGGTTTTCACATCTATTCCGCCAATTTTGACGCAGCCCTCGTTTACATCCCAAAACCGGGCAATCAGTCTTGAAATAGTGCTTTTCCCGCAGCCGGACGGACCAACCAAAGCGGTGATGGCGTCTGAAGGGATGGATACCGTGAAATTTTTAATCACCATATCCTCTTGTGGGTTTTTCGCGTTATAACTGAACGAAACATTCTCAAAGTCGATGTTCCAGTTTACCAGCGGCTTTTCTGTATCGCCCTCCATGATCGGCGTGGTCATCAGTGTACGCATCCGCTTTGTGGCGATACGGTGATGAAACAACTCCGGCAGAAGGGTGAATTCCACGAGGATCGGCCCGTAAATCCGAACGACAATGACGAAAAACATCAAAAGTGGGATCAATTCAATTTTGCCATACGTAAGCAAATAGGCACCCACAAACACGGTGAGGCCCACGCCGGCCTGTAAAATCATCTGCGCCCCGGTAACAAAAATCCCGACTCCAAACTCCAGTTTGATCGCCATTTTCTTCATCAGGCGCAAGGCGTTGTCCAATGCAGAGAACTTTGAGCCGTGAAGCCCGCAGGCTTTGATGACCTTGATGCCCTCCAGATACTCCTGTACCTGATCGGACGCTTTCAGTTTTGCCTCCACTGCCTTTTCGCTCATCCTGTTCTGAATCCTTTTGCTGCCCAGGATGACGAGCAGGGAGATGGGCACGGTGCAGAATACAGAAAGCGCCAGCCTCCAGTCAAAGATAGCCAGCAGTGCACAGATGATAGTAATGGAAATGGCGTTGGCAGAAAGTTGCGGAACGACATGGCTCAGGACATGTTCCGTGGTAGAGCAATCGGCCATGATGTTTGTGGTAAGCTCGGATAAATCCTTGGCGTTGAAAAAGCTCATCGGTAGCTTGCGGATATGCTCGGCAACGCTGATCCTTGATGTTTCGGCTTCCAGATAAGAGGTGATATAGGTTTTCTTGTAGTCGTTTTTGCTGGCGAGAAACACCAAAATCATGGCAACGATACCGCACATGAGTAGAATCCACATCATCGTCCAGGAAATCTCTTGTCCCATGAGCGGCTTTAACAATTCGGCAAAAATCTGAATGGTCACGATAAAGGGCAGCATCAGAGCCAGATTGGTCAGCGTGCAGGCGGCAATGGCCTTTTTCAAGTCCGAATAGCCTTTATCGGTGAGCATCAACACCTCTTTAAGTTTACGCATGCACCTCGGCCCCCTTCCGGTTCATCTTCCAATCAAGCGTTTTAGTGTACATGTTCCACATGTCGAAATATTTTCCCCGTCTTGACATCAGCTCGTCGTGGCTGCCCTGCTCAATGAGCTGTCCCTTATCCAACACCACGATTGTATTCGCGCTGCATATGGTGGACAGGCGGTGCGCGATCATGATGACCGTTTTGCCGTACATCAGCTTTTCAAAAGCCCGCTGGATCAGGTATTCGTTCTCGGGGTCTGAAAACGCAGTTGCTTCGTCGAGCACGACGATGGGCGCGTCCTTCACGATGGCCCGCGCGATGGCGATGCGCTGCTGTTCGCCGCCTGAGAGATGCATGCCTTTTGTGCCGATGACCGTATAATACTTTTCCGGCAGCTTTTGGACGAACTCATCGCATTGGGCGGCTCTTGCCGCGGCGATAACCTGCTTGTCCGTGGCGCTTGGGTTGCCGATGCGAATATTGTCAAGTATGCTCTGCTTAAAGAGGAACACATCCTGGAACACGAAGCTGACCTTCTCCATCAGATATTCGTTTTTCATGTCCCGCACATCGACGCCGCCGATCCTGATGCTTCCATCCGTCACGTCAAAAAAGCGCGGAATCAGATGGGCAATGGTACTTTTGCCGCCCCCGGAGGGGCCAACGATAGCCGTGATTTGATTCCCCTCTGCTCGGAAAGAAACGCCCGACAGGGCCTCGGCCTCCTGGCCTGTATAAGAGAAGGACACATTATCAAAAACGATCTCATGTCCACTGGTTTCCTTGGGGAATTTGGGCTGTGGCAGCGGCGCAGTATGCAAGATTTCGTCCATACGTTCCACACCGCCTGTAATCTGCATCCCGCCTTCGGAGACATACATAATCTTCATCAGAACAGTTGCGATGGAGGGTACAAAAATCAGGTAAAAAATGAATGTGCCGGCGAAAGAAACATAATCGGTCGTATGGAGCCCGATCAGGATGCCGGCTGGTATCAGAAATAGGTAGATATTGTTGATGACTGTGGTAAAGGCCGAGAAGTAGTTTTTCCAGCTCAACGTATAGGGAATGACCATTTTAGTGTAGTCTTTGATGGCGGTGTGCATCCTGTGGAAAGAATAGACTGTCTGCTTGAAAGCTTTGACCACGGTGATACCCCGGATGTATTCGACCGCAGCGTTGTTCATATCCTCCAGCGAATTTTGATATTTATTCATCCACTCTTTCGCACTCGACTTGCCATACGCTTTTTTTTGGATTATAAACGCAATGACGATTCCCACGACTGCCGCGATGCCGAAGCGCCAATCCACTGCGAACAGGATGACAAACATCACGACCGGCGCGACAAAGGACGCTACAATATCGGGAAGCTGGTGGGCGATGAAGCCCTCAATCTTTTCGATATTCTCATCCATGATTTTGCGCAGCTTACCGCTACCAACAAGCACGTGAAAGCCGAGCGGCACCCTGGCCAGATGGGAAGCGAAATTCACTTTCAGCTCATACAGTGTGCCGAATGCGGCAAGATGCGAACACATCAGCGCGGCAAAATACAGCAGAATGTTTAGCACGATGCCGCCGAGCGCCAACCAGCCCAAGCCGGTTATCCTTTGCAGATCAAGATTACCGAAGTTGGGGTATACTCCCATGATCTCCCGCACTACATAGTAAATGGCGAGATACGGAATAAAGGAGGCGACGGAGGCCAGGGCGGATAAGATTACGGCCGTAACGATCAAGGGTCTTTTCGTGGCCGCAAGCGCCAAAAGCCTTGCCATTCCGGTTTTTGGTTTTGCGCTTGTCGCTTTTTTCTGTCTCATGGTTACTCACCTTCCTAATAGAAAATATTGTTTGATTACTCTAACTTTTTGGGCATAAATACACGCCTGAACCAAAATAATACATTCTCTACATACTCTACATAATGAAAGCCGCAGAAAACAACCGCGTGTCCGCCGTTTGAATTTCTGCGGAAATTTTCTTTTTATTTCAAATACTCTTAATTAGACATTAGCCTTATAAACACCATAAAGTAAAGTATTATAGCCTCTATTGTTATGCTATTTTTAGGTTAGGATATCCTAACCCATATGGCAAGAGCCAGTTGTGGAAATCCAAATAGCTCCAGAACAGTCTTGAGCCACACCTTTTTCTGTACGCTCCGGGTACAGCCGATTTTCTTAAAAGGCTTATAGTAGAGCAGCCGAAAAAATAAAAAAAGGACTGGCAAAAAGCACGGATATCCAGAGGAAATATAAAAAGGATATAGTTGAAAGCTTCTCACCCATCCCAACTTACTACGCCCCTCTCTTTGAGTGAGCAGATCCGCAGCGATGGTGAATGCGTGCGCACCTTCATATACTTAAAGTCCTGACAACCCGGCCTGAACAAACAGCTTCTTTAGTTGAGCAGATATTACCGCTAACGAAAGAGAGATTTTTCCGGATCGGCTTTACAAAAGGATAATTTCCTGGTAGAAGCACTTCTCTAGGTGGAATTAACAGAAGAGATCCCCCCTGAATTATATCAAGCCGTGGCTGAGGTTTTGGCCTTTGTTTATCACTTGGAAAAAGCGGCCAAAAAGTAATATGTAATTGATTATATTGAAAGCGTAATACAATGATTTAGATTACGCTTTTCGTTTTGATTTGGCTAAGCGTTTCCGGCTTAACATCGCTGCTATTTCACTGCTGTCGCCCAGGGATATTCCGCGCAGGCGCCATTCCCTGAAAGTCTGCCAAAACTGCTGTTCCGATATTTTCCGGCTATACTGTTCCGCTTCTTCATCATATGGCCAGAAAACATCAATCCAGAGAGATCCTTTATTGCTGAGAACCAGGACATAATGGACAAGTTCCGGATTAGGGGTTTCTGTATCCTCCATTAAAATATGGGATAATCCACTGGGAAAATCCGTATGCTTATAAGCCAGTTTCATCTGAATATTCACCTCTGAGAGTAAAAAAGTAATGCTCCCTTGTCTATTATATCATCCGCAATAAATTAATTGCCAAAGAATCTTGAGCACTCTTAATAGTAT